>JAQXAP010000059.1 GCA_029252865.1 Polaribacter sp. | reverse complement strand
ATTGATCTATGCAGGTATTATAACATAAACGATTTATGATTTAGTGAGTGAATCAGAAATTGCAATAAATAGTTGTTATTGGATAAGCTGTTTAATTTTATAGGTTTAATCGAAACTATCTTATTGTTTGTCCTTGTAGGTCTTTCTTTTAATTTTTTAAGAGTTTCTGATTATTAAGATAACTCTAAATAAAGCCAATCATAATTTTTAATATTAGAGAGGTGGTTTATTTGACCAACAGACTAAAAAAATATAAAACTTATCCTAACCAACCCTCTCTATCTAAGCTTCTGTATTGTATAGCTTCAGCAATATGACTTGGTAAGATGTCTTCTTCATTTGCTAAATCGCAAATTGTTCTTGATACCTTTAAAATTCGATCATAAGCTCGTGCAGAAAGGTTTAATTTTTCCATCGCCGTCTTTAATAGCGTTAAACTTTCTTTAGATAATTTACAGAAAGTGCGAATCTGTTTTACATTCATTTGTGCGTTATAATGTATGTTTTCAAAATCTTTAAATCTTTCTGATTGTATTTCTCTTGCTGCTGTAACCCGCTTTCTAATTTCTAACGATGTTTCTCCTTTTCGCTCTTCCGATAGCTTTTCAAAAGGAACAGGAGTAACTTCAATATGAATGTCGATTCTATCTAACAAAGGACCAGAAATTTTACTTAAATAACGTTGCATTTCTTGAGGAGTTGAAGTCATAGGGCTATTTGGGTCGTTAAAAAAACCAGATGGACTTGGATTCATACTTGCTACGAGCATAAAGCTGCAAGGGTACGTTACTGTAAACTTTGCACGAGAAATGGTAACATCTCTATCTTCGAGAGGCTGACGCATTACTTCTAAAACCTCTCTTTTGAATTCTGGTAATTCGTCTAAAAATAAAACACCATTATGCGACAAAGAAATTTCTCCAGGTCTTGGGTATTGTCCTCCTCCAACTAGAGCTACATTTGATATTGTGTGGTGGGGACTTCTAAAAGGACGTTGATATAGTAATCCTTCTTTTTTAGTTTTACCCACTACAGAGTGAATTTTTGTGGTTTCCAAAGCTTCGTGCAAAGTCATTGGTGGTAAAATAGAAGGTAATCTTTTAGCTAACATTGTTTTACCAGATCCTGGAGGACCAATCAAAATAATATTATGACCGCCAGCTGCAGCAATTTCCATACAACGTTTTATAGATTCTTGTCCTTTAACATCAGAAAAATCAAATTCAGGGAAATCGATGTTTTTGTAAAATTCTGCTCTAGTATCTACAATGGTCGGTTTAATTTTTTGTTTACCATTAAAATGATTGATAACTTCTAAAATATTATCAATTCCTAAAACTTCTAAATTGTCTACAATTGCTGCTTCTTTCGCGTTTTCTTTTGGGATAATTAAATATTTAAAGCCTTCCTCTCTTGCTTTTATAGCTATTGGTAAAGCACCTCTTATAGGTTGTAAACTTCCGTCTAAAGATAGTTCACCCATAATTACATATTCATCAATGTTGTCTGATTTTATTTGATCTGAAGCAGCCAATATTCCTAAAGCTAGGGTTAAATCATAAGCAGCACCTTCTTTTCTGATATCGGCAGGTGCCATATTAATGATAATTTTTTTTCCAGGAAGTTTGTAATTATTGTTATTTAATGCTGCAGAAATTCGATACGAACTTTCGCGAACAGCATTGTCTGGTAGACCTACTAAATGATAACCAATACCTTTATCAATATTTACTTCGACAATAATTGTTGTGGCTTCGATGCCAAAAACGGCAGAACCATAGACTTTAACAAGCATTTTTTTTCTTTAAAGATAAAGAAAATTAATTGATGTTTTGACGCCTAAAATTACATCTACGCCACCTTGTAGGATCATACTTCTCTAAAAAACCTTTTAGCAACTTTTCATCTCTATAGTTTTTATAATCGTCATAGATGAATCTTGTAGTTTTTGTCGTAATATTTCTACTAGAATTTAAAAATAGCTCACTGTCAACTACTTCATAAGATATAGTGCTAGACTTATAATAACTTTTGAATTTTAAATTTTTTTGAATTGACGAATAAGAGGGGGTACTGTCTTTATTAACGAAAAAAGAAGTTCTGTAAATACTGATAGGAATAAAATTATTGTTGGTGATTTTTTGTTGTGAAAAACAAAAACCACCAACAAATAAAATAAAAAGTAAATAATTGTATTTTTTCATAGTACGAATTATTACTTTCCTAATATACTTTAATTATTTGAAAAACAAAATATTAAGCAGAGTTTCTGCTTGCGTTAATGTTTCCAAATAAAGAACGCATTACCATTTTTTCATAAATTTCAAGCTCTTTTTTATTTGCACCAGTTTTTTGAAGTTCTTGAATTTTCTTTAAAGCAAATTGTTGTATGGTTAATAAAGGCAATACAATTTCTTCTCTCATTTCAATAGATGCTTTTCCTACAGGAAAGTTTTCCATTAATTCATTATGTCCAGCAAGTTTTAAAAGCAATCTTTTAGAGGTTTTGTATTCTGCAAAAATCAATTTCCAAAACTCTCCAAATTCCTCATCATCTGCCATGTAAGCTGTTAATCCAAAGAAAGATTTAGTTAAACTCATCATACTGTTTTCTAACAGTGTTCTAAAGAAATCTGAAGTATTATAAAATTCAATAATTTCATCAAATCTACCAGCGTCCTCATATTTTTTTAATGCAGTTCCAAGGCCGTAAAACCCAGGAACGTTTTGTTTCAACTGACTCCAACTTCCTACAAAAGGTATTGCTCTCAGTGCAGAGAAGTCTAATTTATCAGAATTAGAACGTTTACTTGGTCTACTTCCAATATTGGTTTTTGCATAATACTTCAACGTACTCATTTTTTCTAAATACGGTAAAAATTTAGGATGCTTTTTAAAATCTACATATGCCTGATAACTAGTATTTGCCATATCATCTATTAATTCTCTATGAGAATCGTTTAGTTGATCCTTTGCAAAAACTTCATTTTTAATACCAGAACTTATCAATTGTTCTAGATTAAATTGAGAAGAGTTTTGAGTACCAAAATTAGAACTAATTGTTTGTCCTTGAATTGTTAATTGAATTTCTTTATCTTCAATTGTCGGCCCAAGAGAAGCGTAAAATTGGTGAGTTTTTCCTCCTCCACGTGCAGGTGGTCCACCACGTCCATCAAAGAAAATTACTTCAATATCATATTCTCTAGAGACTCTTGTTAAAGCTTCTTTTGCTTTAAATATTCCCCAGTTTGCCATTAAATAACCACCATCTTTTGTTCCATCAGAGAAACCAAGCATAATAGTTTGTTTGTTTTTTCTTTTAGCAATGTGGTGCCTGTATACGTTGTTTGAGTATAAAGTTCTCATTACATCTTCTGCATTCTCTAAATCTTCTACAGTTTCAAAAAGTGGAATTACATCTACAGGCAATTCATTATCAAAACCACATAATTTGAGCATCGCAAATGTTTCCATTACGTTAAGAGCAGTTTGATTGTTACTAATAATGTAACGATTTGCTCCACGTTCTCCATTTCTATATTGAATCTCTTTTAATGCGTAGATAGATTCTATTGTTTTAACAGAGACTTCGTCTGTTAATATATTGGGGTCAATTTCACCTTTTACTAATGATAAAATTTCAATTTGTTCTTCTTCAGAAAGGTTTATATAATTTTTTGGAAAAGTCGTATCTCCTGCTTTATGTAAGTCTTCAACTAGTTTTACGAAAGCATGGTGATGCACTCTACTATCTTGTCTAATATCTAATGTAGCAAAATGGAAACCAAAAATTCTTACTTTATTTATTACATCATTTAATTCCTCAATAAATAAAGATTGATGCTCGTTTACAATAATTTCTCTTGCAGCATATAATTCTTCTAGAAGAATTTTTTGAGAAAAATTAATTTCAACATAACTTCTGATTACATGTTTATATAATCTTTTCTCTACTCTTGAAAGGATATCTTGAACGCCATCAAAAGTAAAACGTCTTTTTAAACGTCTAATATCTCTGTAGTAGCTTTTTAATATTGTTTGACGCAATCTTTCTGCAACATCTAACGTAATTTTTGTGGTTACAAATGGATTTCCATCTCTATCTCCACCTGGCCAAAAACCAAGATCAATAATTTCATTATCTATTGGTTTGCCATCGTAAATATGATGTTGAATGTAATTATAAATTTTCGGTATAGAATGATAGAATACATGCTCTAAATACCAGATTAAACTAACCGCCTCATTAAAAGGAGATGGTTTTTCTTTTTTGTAAAAAGGTGTTTTTCCTAACTGAGCTAATAACTTTCTAATGAGTAATAAATCATCATTTTGTATTGCTTTGTCTAAATCTGTAATAATACCCAAAACCGATCCTGGGTAAAATTGAGTTGGATGTGCCGTTAATACAATACGAACTTTAAAGTCTTCTAAATGCGCTTTTAATTCGTCTTTTTTATTATTTAAAAATGCAGCGTCTTTAGAATTTCTTAATGTTCCAAACCCATTCATATTATTTATTACCGGATAAGCAGCATCTTCCACGGCATCAAATAAAACGACTTGACGTTCGATAAATTGAATAAAACGAAAAAGTAAATCGGTTTTTTCTTTTTCTGATGGATTTTCTTGATATTTATCAAAAAAGTGATCTATAATTTCTGTGGGATTTTTTTCTAATTCAAAACCTTTTGCACAAACTTTATGTAATAGAGGTATTAGCACCCCTGTGTCATCTATGGTGTCAAAAGGCAGTGTGGTAAAAATACTGTTATAAATTTGATATTTAGACAGTACGTTTTGATTAAATCGATCTAGCTTAGGTAAATTGGTCATATAATGGTTCTTTTACGGGAATAAATTTACGAAAAACAGAAATTATTAAACCTACGTTTTAATGAATAATCCTCTATTTATTTACGAAAACGATATAAATTACAGTCTTATTTAATGAAATATTCAATTTCTGTTGCTATTTGTTTATTTTAAGATTTTCAAAAACTAAAAAAACCTTCAATTGTTAAATTGAAGGTCTTCTGAAAAATAAAGAATGATTAAATTATAACTGTAAATATTTTATCTTTTCTCCTAATGTATTGTCCAAGTATTTTGTTGTATTCTCTTAAGTGATTTTTTATTCACAAGATATTATTTTGATTTCATATTTTAGGGCTTGGCAATTTTTGTTATGTAACAATGGTAATTTTAAAAAGATTGTTAGTAGCTTCTTTAGCAAGAAAACGACTGTCTTGTCGATGATTAATAACCCAAATAATTTCATTGTTATTATTGCAAAGTAACCAAGTATTTTGCTTTTCTAAAAGCGATATTTTTTCATCTTTAAAATACTTACTCAATTTTTTTTTCCCATTCATACCCGATGGATAGAAAAAATCTCCGTTTTGCCATTTTCTCAATTTTAATGGAAAAACTAGATGTCGTTTATCAATATAAATAGTTTGCTTATTTTCTTTTGATTTTTCTTGTTCACTTTCAAATTTAAGATGAATAGGTTTGGTCATTTCGGTTTGACCTTCACTTATTTGAAACGTCATTTCGGTTGCTGTAGATGTATTTCTAATAGATAGCAATAAGAAATCCCTATCTTTTAGTAAAGTATGTGTTCTAGAAAAAATTTGTTTTCCAGATTGTGCAGAAAGTAATTGATGGACATCATTCCACTCTGTAAAATTATATTTATTTAAAAGTTGATACAAATATGCTTTTGGATTAGAAAGTTGATTGATCTTTTTAATATTAATTTTTGTACAATTTTGTTCTACAGAAATAACTTCTAATGCAATTTTTTCGATACAATCTTCAATGATTTGCTGACTTTCTTTTAAATGTTCACTTGTTTTTGCAAAGCTTTCTAAAAGACTTGGGTTAATTTCTTTTAAAACGGGAAGAATCTTATGTCTTATTTTATTTCTAATATATTTTGTTGAAGCATTACTTTTATCTTCTCTCCAGTTTATATTATTAATTTTTGCATAGGCCAAAATTGTTTCGCGAGAAAACTTTAAAAGCGGCCGAACAACATTGCCGTTAATTTCTGGAATTCCTGTAAAACCATCCAAACCAGAACCACGTGTTAAGTTAATTAGAAAAGTTTCTAGATTATCATCTGCATGATGCGCTGTTAAAACGTAGTCAAAAGAATTTTGTTCTATTATTTTTTGAAACCAATTATAACGCAATTCTCTTGCTGCAATTTGGGTAGATTGTTTATTTCTTTTTGCAAATTCATCAGTCTTAAAATGAATTTTAAAAAGGTTTAGATTTAATTTTTCGCTTAATTGTATAACAAATTCTTCATCTAAATCACTTTCTTTTCCGCGAAGATTAAAGTTGCAATGTGCAAGAGAAATATCAAAATTTAATGCTGACAAAAGATGAGTTAAAACCACAGAATCTATTCCGCCAGAAATAGCGATTAATAGTTTCTTTTTCTTTAAAAAAGAAAGATTTCTATTTATGTGTTCTGAGAGTTTTTGTAGCATTTATAGTTCAAAAATACTATATTATTGCTTACTCAACCAAATACGAATCTCTTTTCTAATGGAAACTTCAGGTTTAGCTAAAGGAATTGTTTTGCCAAATTGTTTACTTCTGTTAAATTTAGAAAACGTAATTTTAAGAGCCTTCCATTCTTTTGGATACAACTTTAAGAACATGTTAAACATATTTTGTTCAGTTGGTTTTTCCTCTAAACTCTCTAAGGTCTTTTGAAAAAGTTTTTCTTGATTTATAATCATGTTAGCAAAGATAAATAATAGCGAATAATTCGCAATAAAGTTTAATTCTGATCTAATGGTTTGTTTGAGTTCTTTGTTTCTTTTTTGCGATAAATATAATTATTGAAAGTAAGAAATAGCTTCAAAAAATAATGATTAATTTTATTTAGAATTTAGTAAAACATACTTCATTGCTTTTGCCTTTATTAAGCACTCTTCATATTCGTTCTTAACAATAGATTTTGCAGTAATTGCGCTGCCAACAGAATATGAAATATACTCTTTTTGTTGATTATATAAGATACTTCTAATAATTACGTTAAAGTCGAAATCATTACCTGGTGTAAAATATCCTATAGTTCCAGAATATAAACCGCGTTTAGTTTGTTCTAGATTTTCTATGATTTTCATAGCGGAAACTTTTGGAGCGCCCGTCATACTTCCCATTGGATACGTACTTTGAATAATGTCAACAGGGTGCATGTTTTTTTCTACTTCAGATACCACAGTAGATATTAATTGATGTACTTGTTTAAAAGAGTGCACTTTGCATAATTCTTCTACTTTTACGCTTCCAATTTTGGCTGTTTTTGATAAATCGTTTCTAACCAAATCTACAATCATTACATTTTCTGCACGTTCTTTCTCATCACGTATTAAATCTGAGGCTAATTGCGCGTCATCAAATTCACTGATTAATCTTTTTGCAGTTCCTTTTATAGGTTGAGAAATTATTTTCACTCCCTCTTTTTTAATATATCTTTCAGGAGAGGCAGACAAGGCAAATTGGTTATCTAATTTTAAGAAAGAGGCAAAAGGAGGTTCTGAAATATGGTTGAGGTGTTTGTAAACTTCAAGAGGATTTATAGTTGAATTTTCAGCATAAAATTCTTGACAGAAATTCGCTTCATAAATATCTCCTCTATGAATATGTTCTAAAACTTTGGTTACTTTAGCGTGATATTCATCCTTGTGAATTCTTAGCTTTATCTCTAGCTCAGAATCTTCTTTTATTGAGTTTTCTTGTTTTTTAAATTCTTTAATTTCTTCAAAATCAATTTCAATTTCATCATCAATCATTTTTAAATAATGAAATTCAACATCGTTTCCTTTGATGAAAATAAGTTTTTTAGGTTGAAAGAAATACAGGTCAGGAAAATCTAAACCATCAAAATTAGTTGATAAAAGTTGCTCAATATCATTCTTAAGATCATAGGTCATGTAACCAAAAATATAATCTTTGGTTATGGTTTGGTATTCTTTTAGCTTTTCGAAAGCATTGTAATGATCTGTTTTAATTGAGGTAAAATCATCAGCAGCTAAAGCGCCATCGAAACTAGAATATTTTTGGTGATAATTATTTGAATCTAACCAAAGTAATGTGTCAAACTGTTGTGCCCAAGAGAGTAAGTTATTTTTGAATTTAATAATATCTTCAACAGAAAAAGTGCGAATTGTTCTTTGCATATTTTCATCAAAAATACAATTCTTATTGCTTTGAGATACTCATTTTTTTAGAATTTGAAAAAGTTTTAAAATGTTTTTCCTAATGTAAATTGTATAGGCACTGCAACTCCGGCATTTTGTGGAAAAATATTTCCGTTAGAATAATGCATAATCCTAAGTTCTGCATTATAGCGTCTTTTTTTTCCGAAGAAAACACCTAAACCCATCATATCCTGATAGGTGATTTTTGGACCCGCATTTAAATTATCTAAATTATCTTTTGTTAACAGTGTTGGCCCAATTAATGAGTAATTTGTATACATGTCAAAACCTTTTCTTCTCATTAAATAAAAACGCACTGTTGGAAAAATAGAAAAAGCCAATACCTGTGCATTGGTGGCCTCCGTATTAAAAGCAGTAATACTTAAACCCCAATCTAAAGAAAAAATCTTTTCTGTTCTAAACGCTAATCTTTGATATGTTACTGACAGTGAATTCTCTGCTTTTACTTCTCCAACCCAAAAAACAGGAATTCCAAAGCTTTCAAAGTTACCAACTTTTAAACTTGCTCCAAAAAAACGATTAATTCCAAATCCAATTTTGCTGGTTCCGTAACCAACTTGAATCATATTTTTTGGAAAGAAAAAACCATTTTTATCATATTTTTCTACTTTTTCTTTAGATAATTTTTGAATATGATATTCAAAACCAACAGAGGCTTGAGAAATAGAAGGTTGATTTTCTTTTACTGATTTAGGCAAAAATGTTCCATTTAAATTCAATCTAAACTTATCATTTAATTTATAATTAAAGCCAAATCCATACAATAAAGATGCGTAATGCGCATCAGGGTAGATTACTTTTTCATTTATTGAAAACCCAACTCTTGTAACGTTTGCGATACCTGCTTCCCCATAAATAGAGAGTTTTTTGTTTAGGTTTATGTTTTTCTTTAAAGATAAAGACCATGCATTTATCCAAACACTTCTTTGGTAACCTATGTTATTTACGTTATCGTATTTAAACCATGCCGCAGGTCTTAAAGTACCAAATTGAACTGCTAAATTCGGTTTAATTTTATAACCTAATAACATTCTTCCAGAAAAATAATTTCTAGAAAAAGTTTCAGTGGCGTATCCATCAATTAAATTATTATTAGAAAAAGGATAGAATATTCCGCCAAAATTAATGCTGTAATAAGATTTTGACAAAAAATCAGTCGGCTGAGTTTTGGGAGGTGAATTTTCTTGACTAATTAAATTTAAACAAATAAAAAAAGTTATGAGTAAAGTAGCAATTTTTGTCATGTGATAAAAATAAGAAACTTTGCGAGAAGAAAAAGCAATGGCATAAAGTTTGCTTTTAATTTTAAAATATTTTTTTTCTAGAAAAAAATAATTGTTCGTTCAGAGATTTCTTTAAATTGTATGTTTTTCTATTTATGCATTCAATGCTTTACCATCCCATGCAGCTTTTGCGGCTTCTTTTACAGCTTCGGCATATGTTGGGTGACCATGACAAATTCTTGCTAAATCTTCAGCAGAGGCTCTAAACTCCATCGCGACAGCAGCTTCCATAATTAAATCGGCAACACGTGCACCAACCATGTGAACTCCCAAAATTTCATCCGTATTTTTATCAGCTAAAACTTTTACAAAACCATCAATATCTCCACTTGCACGAGATCTACCTAAAGCTCTCATAGAGAATTTACCCGATTTGTAGTCTACTCCGGCATCTTTTAATTCTTGCTCTGTTTTACCAACTGCAGCAACTTCTGGCCATGTATAAACAATACCAGGAATTAAATTATAATCAATATGCGGTTTTTCACCAGCTAAATATTCTGCAACATTAACACCTTCCTCTTCTGCTTTATGAGCTAGCATTGCACCAGCAACAACATCACCAATTGCAAAAATATTAGAAATGTTCGTTTGTAAATGATTGTTTACAGAAATTTGTCCACGTTCATTAACTTCTACACCAACTTTTTCTAAACCTAAACCTTCGGTATAGGATTTTCTACCAACGGCAACTAAACAATAGTCCCCTTTAAATTCTACTTCAACGCCTTTTTTATTGTTTGCTTTTACAATTACGTCATTTCCATTTCTTTCAACAGAGGTAACTCCATGGCCAACATTAAACTTCATTCCTTGTTTCTTTAAAACTTTTTGGAGTTCTTTAGAAACATCTGCATCCATCGTAGGTGTAATTTTTGGCGCATATTCTACCACAGTAACTTCTGCGCCTAAACGCTTGTAAACAGAACCTAGTTCTAAACCAATAACTCCTCCACCAATAACGATTAAATGTTTTGGTACTTCAGTTAATTTTAAAGCTTCCGTAGATGTGATTACACGTTCTTTATCAACAGAGATAAAAGGTAAGTTAGATGGTTTTGAACCGGTTGCTATAATTATGTTTGTTCCTTCAATTATTTCTGAAGAACCATCATTTTTCGAAATCTTTATATGTGTTGCATCTTCAAAAGAACCTAAACCTTCATAAACATCAATGTTGTTTTTGTCCATTAGGTATTTAATTCCTCCTGTTGTAGTTTCAACAATTTTATCTTTACG
This sequence comes from Polaribacter sp., assembly GCA_029252865.1. Taxonomy (GTDB): domain Bacteria; phylum Bacteroidota; class Bacteroidia; order Flavobacteriales; family Flavobacteriaceae; genus Polaribacter. Next base: position 19,323 of record JAQXAP010000059.1, on the reverse strand, counting down.
TCCAATCATTTTACTAAAGTCGAAAGATGGTTTTTCTACAGAAATTCCATGCTCCTCAAAATGATGTGTTGCATCATAAAAATGATGAGATGAATCTAATAAAGCTTTAGATGGTATACATCCAACATTTGTACACGTTCCTCCTAAAGTTGAATATTTTTCAATAATTGCTACTTTTTTTCCTAATTGCGAAGCTCTTATACCAGCAATATATCCTCCTGGTCCTGATCCAATTACAATAATATCGTATTTCATGAGTGCGTTTGTTTAACCTAATCTTTAACCTTTCGGTTTAATTTTTCATAATAGTTGCCAAAAATACGGATATTTTCATAGAATAAAGTGAGAATTTACTAGTTTTACGATATGGATATTAAAGATTAATTTTTATTCTTAGCCTTAAAGATTGATTTGTAATTTTCGTTTAATAAAAGGAAGACTGAGTAAATTATAAAACCATTGAATTTTTAAATAATTGAACAAACAGCAAATATTAATTATTGGTTATGTTTGGGTAGAGCCCAACTCTTCCGCTGCAGGAATCAGAATGCTTCAACTTATTAAGCAATTCTTAGAACATGATTTTAAAATTACATTTGCATGTCCCGCTCATAAAGGAGAAAAAGCGTCTAATTTAAGTTCTTTAGGAATCGATGAAGTTTTTATTGATTTAAACAATACTTCTTTTGATGAGTTTATAAAGGAATTACAGCCAACAATTGTCTTGTTCGACCGTTTTATGATGGAGGAACAATTTGGTTGGCGAGTTGCAGAAAATTGCCCAAAGGCAATACGGATATTAGATACTGAAGATTTACATTTCTTAAGAAATACGAGACATCAACAATTAAAGAATGGTGAAAATTTTAACACTGAAGCATTATTGAATTCAGATAATGCTAAAAGAGAAATTGCGTCTATTTTAAGATGTGATATGAGTTTAATCATTTCTACTTTTGAAATGGATTTATTAAAAGAAGTTTTTAAGATTGATAAAAAAATTCTTTATCACTTACCTTTTTTATTAGAAAAGGTTGATGCAAATCAAATAAAAAAATGGTGCTCTTTTAAAGATAGAGAAAACTTTATTTTTATTGGTAATTTTTTTCACAAACCAAATGTTGATGCTGTTTTAACTTTAAAAACTCAAATTTGGACTAAAATAAGAAAGTTACTACCAAAAGCAGAAATCCATATTTATGGGTCGTATGCCAACCAACAAATACATCAGCTAAATAATACAAAGGAAGGGTTTATTGTTAAAGGTTTTGCAGAAAATGCGAAAGAAGTTGTACGAAATGCAAAAGTTGTTTTAGCACCTCTTCGTTTTGGAGCAGGAATTAAAGGAAAGTTAACAGAGGCAATGATTTGTGGTACGCCAAGTGTTACATCAGAAATTGGAGCAGAAGGGATGCATGATACATTGCCTTGGAATGGTTTTGTAGCAGAAGATTATTCTAATTTTTCAGAAAAAGCAGTTCAATTATATACTGATGAAAAACTTTGGAATGAATCTCAAAAACATGGTGTTGAAATCATTAATCAAATATACGATAAAGAGAAGTTAGGTGTGCTTTTTATCAATCAAGTAAAAGAGATTCAACAAAATCTACTCGAACACCGAACTCAAAATTTTTTAGGAAGTTTATTACAACATCAAACATTACAAGCTACAAAGTATATGAGTAAATGGATTGAATTAAAAAACAGTATTTTGTAAAATTAGTTTTTAGTTTACAGCAATTAATTGACTGCTAACTAAAAACCGACTACTAAATTAAACCTGCTCTTTTTAATAAAGCGTCTGGTTTTGGTTCTTTTCCTCTAAAACGTTTGTATAGAATCATCGGCTTTTCTGTACCTCCTTTAGATAGTACATTTTCTTTAAATTTTGTAGCCACCTCTTTGTTAAATATTCCTTCTTCTAAAAAGTATTCAAAAGCATCTGCATCTAAAACTTCTGCCCATTTGTAAGAGTAATATCCCGCAGAATATCCTCCCTGAAAAATATGAGAAAAAGCAGTACTCATACAGTTTTCTGCGACATCAGGATATAATTTTGTTTTTGAAAAAGCATTGTTTTCAAATTCTTTCACAGAAGAAATGTCTGAGGGATTTTGTCCATGCCATTGCATATCTAATAGCCCAAAACTTAATTGTCTTAATGTTTGCATTCCTTCATGAAAACTTGCAGATTCTTTAATTTTTTCTACATATTTCATTGGAATAATTTCTCCAGTTTCATAATGTTTTGCGAATAATTCTAAAGCTTCTTTTTCGTAACACCAATTTTCTAAAACCTGACTTGGTAATTCAACAAAATCCCAAGAAACAGAAGTGCCAGACAAACTATTGTATGTTGTGTTTGCAAGTATACCATGTAAGGCATGACCAAATTCATGAAACAAGGTTGTAACTTCATTAAAAGTTAATAATGAAGGTTTTGTTTCTGTTGGTTTGGTAAAATTACACACGATGGAGATCTGTGGTCTTTCATTGACTCCGTTTTTAATTTGTTGTGATTTATAGCTCGTCATCCAAGCACCATTTCTTTTTCCTTTTCTTGGATGAAAATCAGCATAAAAAATAGAAATAAAGTTTCCATTTGTGTCTGTAACGCCATATGTTTTAACATCTTCATGGTATTTGTCAATATTAAAAACTTCTTCAAATTTTAGATCATATAAACGATTTGCAATTTCAAAAACACCGTCAATTACGTTCTCTAATTTAAAATAAGGTTTTAATAACTCTTGATCTAAGTCAAATAATTCTTTCTTTAATTTTTCTGAATAGTAAGCACCATCCCATTTTTGTAGTTGATCAATTCCATCTAATTTTTTAGCAAAATTCTCTAGATTTTCAAATTCTTTTAAAGCCGCTGGTTTGGCTTTTTCTAATAAATTATTTGAAAATTCAATTACTTTCTCTGGAGTTTCGGCCATTCTTTCTTCCAAAACAAAATGAGCATGTGTTTTATAGCCCAATAAATTTGCTCTTTGATGACGAAGGTCTACAATTTCTAAGACCGTTTTTTCATTGTTAAATTCATTGTCTTGAAATGCTTTCTTACCAGCAGCAATGGCCATCTCTTTACGTAATTCTCTGTTGTCTGCATATGTTAAGAAAGGTATGTAGCTTGGATAGTCTAAAGTAAAAACCCAACCTTCTTTATTTTTAGTTTTTGCAACTTCTTTTGCTGCTTCTTTTGCACTTTCAGGTAAACCAGCTAAGTCATTTTCATTTGTTAAATGCATTTCGAAAGCATTGGTTTCTGCTAATACATTTTCTCCAAACTTTAAAGATAACTTAGATAATTTCGCATCAATTTCGCGAAGTTTGCTTTTATCCGTTTCTTTTAAATTAGCACCGTTTCTTGCAAATCTTTTGTACTGTTTATCCAAAAGCATTTCTTGTTCCGGAGTTAAATCTAAAGTTTCTCTTTTGTCAAAAACAATTTTTACTTTTTTAAATAAGTCTTTATTAAGATTAATATCATTTGAAAACTCGCTTAACCAAGGAGAAATTTCTTGTGCTATTTTTTGGATTTCATCATTTGTTTCAGCTGAATTTAAATTAAAAAAAATGCTTGTAATTTTATTTAATTTTTCACCACTAAAATCTAAAGCAACCGTTGTATTTTCAAATGTAGGAACGTCAGTATTATTTACAATTTCATCTATTTCTGATTTTGCAATTTCAATTGCTTTTTTAATAGCAGGTTTATAATCTGAATTTAAAATCTTCGAAAAAGGGGCTGTGTTAAAATCTTTTAAAAGTGGATTCATTATATATGATAAATTTAAGAGACCTCTCCGTTTTTTTAAAACTCAAAAAAGGTCTTTTAATATTTTGATTTAATTACTATCTAATTCTTTCAGAAGCTTTTTCAACCTTCAATTTTAATTCTTCTTTATAAGCAATAATTTTACTTAAAACAACTGTATCTGAAGCGCCAATGATTTGAGCAGCTAAAATTCCTGCGTTTTTTGCACCATCTAAAGCTACAGTTGCAACTGGTACGCCTCCAGGCATTTGTAAAATAGATAGAATAGAATCCCAACCATCAATTGAGTTTCTGCTTTTTACAGGAACGCCAATTATTGGTAATGGACTCATTGAAGCTACCATTCCTGGTAAATGTGCTGCGCCACCAGCACCTGCAATAATTACTTTTATGCCTCTTTTATGTGCATTTTTAGAATAATCAACTAGTTTTTCTGGAGTTCTGTGAGCGGATACAATATCTACTTCCATTGGAATATTAAAACTTTTTAAAATATCTATTGCTTCTTGCATTATTGGAAGATCAGAATCACTCCCCATTATTATTCCTACCATAATTTATTTTTTTCTGAACTTGTTTTAGAATCTGAATCAAGTTCGGCTTAGCGAGTAATTACTTTGCAATTACTCTAATTGTTTCTTTAACTTCTTGTGCTACTTTTCTAGCGATATCAATATCTGAATTTACAATAGTAACGTGTCCCATTTTACGAAATGGACGTGTTTCTTTCTTTCCATAAATATGAGGTGTAACTCCATCAATTTTTAGTATATTTTCGATATTCTGATAAATTACATCCCCAGAAAATCCTTCTTCACCAACTAAGTTTACCATAATTCCGGCAACCTTACTATCGGTATTTCCTAAAGGAAGATTTAAAATACTTCTTAGATGTTGTTCAAATTGATTTGTATAACTTGCTTCAATAGAATAATGGCCCGAATTATGTGGTCTTGGAGCAACTTCATTTACTAAGATTTTATCATCTACCGTCTGAAACATTTCTACAGCTAATAAACCTACAAAATCTAAATCACTCACTACTTTTAGAGCAATTTCTCTTGCTTTTTCTGCAACCCGTGAGTTTATTCTTGCAGGACAAATTACATATTCTACTTGGTTTGCCTCTGGGTGAAATTCCATTTCTACCACAGGATATGTTTTTACTTCACCTTCAGTATTTCTTGCAACAATTACAGCCAATTCATTCTTAAAAGGAATCATTTTTTCTGTTATGCATTCAACGTTTGGTAAATTTTCTAAGTCTTCGGTATTTCTTACAATCTTTACTCCAGTTCCGTCATAACCAAAACGTGCAGCTTTCCAAACAAAAGGAAATACAAGTAAATCTTTTTGGTAAGCATCTATAACTTCAGTAGAATTTAAAAAGTGAGAAAATTCTGCAGTAGGAATTTGATGTGATACATAAAATTTTTTCTGTACTGCTTTGCTCTGAATAATGCGTAAATCTTTTGGTTTAGGAAATATCGTTAAGCCTTCACTTTCTAGCTTGTCTAAAGCATCTAAATTAACATTTTCTATTTCAATCGTTAATAAATCTACTGTTTTTCCGAAGTTATAAACGTCGTTAAAGTCTAACAGATCTCCAAGAACAAAAGTATTGCAAATTTCTGCACAGGGTGCATTTTTATTACTCTCTAAAATAGAGGTATGTATGTCTAGTTTTTGAGTTTCTGCTAAAAGCATTCTCCCTAACTGTCCACCACCAAGGATACCTAATTTAAAGTCTGAAGAAAAATAGTTTTTCACTTTATATATTGTTGTGTTTGGGCAAAAATAGGCAACTTAAATTATGTATGCTATTAAAAATTTGTGATTCGAAGTACAGAACCATTTTTTATAACCCTATATTCTATTGCTGGACAAATAAAACCTTCAGTTTGTGGGGTACCACCTATGCCTTTTCCAACACCATACTCGCTTTCGTCACATGTACATTTTAAAGTAAAACTTCCATCAAAGGTCATTGGAGTAATGCATGCATCCGCAGGACATAATTTGTCGTAAGCAATAAATTCGCTTCCATTTACATTCATTAAAAGTATGCCTTTAGATCCACCAGTAAGCTCTACAAAACCACCTGGAACCAATGCATTTATTAATTGAGGATTATTAAGATCTGTAGTAATATTTAAAGGTAAAGTTTGTACACAATTATTTAAATCGTCATTATTAGAGCAGTTTAATAATGCGAAAAGGGTAAAGAAAAAAAATGTTTCTTTTATCATAATTATCTTTGATTTCTTAATAACTACTGCAATTTACAAATATTTTGTACATTTGTAGTACAATCTCATTCCTGCTTAGGTAATGGGATTTTTAAATTTAAATATCATGAGTGAAATATCATATTATTCAGTAGAAGGTTTAAGAAATTTGAAAAAAGAGCTGTTACAGTTAGAACAAGTTGAACGTCCAAGAGTAATAACAGAAATTGCAGATGCACGAGATAAAGGAGATTTAAGTGAAAATGCAGAGTATCATGCAGCAAAAGAGGAACAGTCTCATTTAGAATTTAAAATTGCAAAATTAAAAAATGTAATTTCTAGTGCAAGAATAATAGATGAATCTCAGTTAGATGCTTCCAAAATATTGATTCATTCGATTGTTAAAATTAAGAATATAGCAAACGGAATGGAGTTTTCTTATACATTGGTGGCAGATTCTGAAACAGATGTTAAAAACGGAAAATTATCAGTAAACTCTCCGATCGGTAAAGGATTATTAGGGAAAAAAGTTGGCGATATTGCCGAAATTAAGGTTCCTAATGGAATTATGAAATTTGAAATTGTACAAATTTCAAGGTAAATTTTTATTTCTGCTTATTTAGGAAACTATATTATAGGTTCGGGTTTTAGTATTGCTAGATCCCGAATTCTTTTTTACATTTACTACTAAATAAAACCAAACAAATAAAGATTAATACGATGAGCATATTTACAAAAATAATAGACGGAGAAATTCCTTGTTATAAAGTGGCAGAAGATGCTAATTTTATTGCTTTTTTAGATATTAATCCAAATGCAAACGGGCACACTTTGGTTGTTCCAAAGAAAGAAGTAAATAAATTATTTGATTTAACTAAGGATGAATATTTAAGTTTAATGGATTTTTCTTACAGAGTTGCAAAAGCATTAGAAAAAGCAGTTCCTTGCAACAGAGTGGGACAAAGTGTAATTGGTCTAGAAGTACCTCATGTGCATGTGCATTTAATTCCTTTAAATGCGATGGCTGATATACAATTTCATCAAAAAGTAAAATTATCTAATTATGAGTTTATTGAATTGGCTAAAAGTATTGCTGATAAATTTGAGTAAGATTCATTCCTACTTCGTTTAGAATTATGATTGATTTGTATTCAAATAATGCTTAGTCACTTTAAAAAAAGAACTCAAAAACAATTTTAGCTCTGATTAAGCCATCTGTCTAGGTACGAAAAAAGCCAGCAGAGGGAGTAGGAAATAGCTTTCAACAAATAATTTAAACTCTATCCAACGAAATTTCAAAAGTAGTTCCTTTTCCTATTTCTGATTTTTGTACAGAGATCTTTCCTTTATGATAATCAGAAACGATACGTCTAGAAAGAGACAAGCCTAATCCCCAACCACGTTTTTTGGTTGTGAAACCTGGTTTAAAAATTTGATTAAATAATTTTTTAGGTATTCCTTTTCCGGTATCTGAAATGGTGATTCTTATTTTTTTAGAAGTATTTTCTATATTCACTTTCAATTCGCCTTTACCTAACATGGCATCTATAGAGTTTTTAATGAGGTTTTCTATAACCCAACCAAATAATTCTGTATTTAGATTGCTGTACACTTCATTATCTACAGAAGCAAATGAAAAGGATATTTGCTTAGAACTTCTTGATTTTAAATAATCGAAAGCTTGTTTTGTGATCGCAACAATGTTTTCTTTTTTTAGCTCTGGTGTAGATCCAATTTTTGAAAAACGATTTGCAATTGTATTTAATCTACTCACGTCTTTTTCTATTTCCTCGACATATTTATCTTCTATTTTTTCCATTTTTAAAATAGCAATCCAGCCTAATAAAGATGATAAGGGTGTGCCAATTTGATGTGCAGTTTCTTTAGCCATACCTGTCCAAAGTTTATTAGCTTCAGCAACTTTATTAGAGTTGTAAAACATGTAAACTAAGGATAAAAATAGAAATAGAATTAAAATTAACGCTAATGGATAATAGGTGAGTTTGTTGAGTAAATCAGAGTTACGATAATAAATATATTGTTTGTTTTGTCCAGAAAAACTTACTTCAATAGGAGCGTTTTCTGACTTCATTTTAGTCAGAATGTTTTCAATGTATTTTGGGGATAAGGCTTTTACAGAATCTAAATTTTGATAATTTTCAATATTTCCCTCTTCATCAACCAAAATCATTGGAATATTACTGTTGTTTTCAATGATTTTTAGAGGTAGGCTTACACTTGCATTTAAATCTTTATTAGCTGTTATTTCTTTTAATGCAGTAGCAAGAATTTCCATCTTAATACGTTCTTCATACTTAAACTTTTGAAAGAAAGTGTAGGTGTTCCATAAAATAAGAGAGACAATAACAAACGAAACTAAAATCGTAATTCGTTTAAATAAAAGTGTATTCGAGAAAATTTTCATCAAAACAAATATAAAGATTTACACTATATAACTCTTTTAAAAATTTGATAGTATATTTACGTAACTAAAAATTTATGTATGCTTTCTATCGATCCAAAAGAGATTTCTACTAAAAAACTACATGGTTATTTATTAGGTGCAGTTGCACCAAGGCCTATTGCTTTTGCGAGTACGATAGATGAGAAAGGTGTCCCTAATTTATCACCTTTTAGTTTTTTTAACGTGTTTGGTGCTAATCCCCCATTACTGATTTTTTCTCCGGCAAGAAGAGTTAAAAACAATACAACGAAGCACACTTTAGATAATGCTATAGCAACTAAAGAAGTTGTTATAAATGTTGTAAATTATGACATTGTACAACAAATGTCCTTGAGCAGCACAGAGTATCCTGAGGGTGTAAATGAGTTTAAAAAAGCAGGGTTCACCATGTTACCTTCTGATAAAATAAAGCCTTTTAGAGTTGCAGAATCTCCAGTTCAATTTGAGTGCAAGATAAATGATGTTGTTTTTACAGGAAATGAAGGAGGAGCGGGCAATTTAATTATTTGTGAAGTAGTAAAAATTCATGTTTCTAATAATGTTTTGGCTTATGATGGAAGCATAGATCAACATAAAATTGATTTGGTGGCAAGAGCAGGAGGAAATTACTACACAAGAGCAAGAGATGGTTTTTTTGAAATTGAAAAGCCCATAGCTTCTTTAGGTATTGGAGTTGATCAGATTCCGTTAGAAATTAGAAACAGTGCTATATTAACAGGAAATAATTTGGGTGTTTTAGGTAACGTAGAGCAATTACCTACAATAGAGTCTGTTGATAACTTTAGGAAAGAACATCCTGAATTTATTGGATTAGAAACCACAAAAAAACATACATTTGCGCAAGCGTATTTAAACAATAATGATGTACAAAGTGCTTGGAAGGTACTTTTATTAAATTAGAAACTATGGAAGTAATTGGTAAAGTAAAATTAATTGGAGATGTTCAGACTTTTGGAGCTAACGGATTTCAAAAAAGAGAATTAGTTGTTACAACAGACGATCAATATCCTCAAATGATTATGATTGAGTTTGTGCAAGATAAATGTGATTTATTAAACAACTACTCTGTTGGTCAAGATGTAAAAGTAGCCATCAATTTAAGAGGTAGAGAGTGGATTAATCCACAAGGAGAGGCTAAATACTTTAACTCTATTCAAGGATGGAGAATTGAAAACTTATCTCAAACTGCAGGATCTGGGAGTAATTTACCTCCAGTAGATCAATTTCAACCAGCTACAAATGTTTCTGATGCAGAACCAGACGATTTACCTTTCTAGAAAAAAATATATTATTAGAAAGTTAGATTTCTAGACATAAAAAAAGAGTGTAAATTTATTTTACACTCTTTTTTGTCTTATTTGCTTAATATAAACTACCAAGCAACCTAAAAATCTAATATTACTTCTTCTCACCTTTTTTGGGCATTGGTCCGCGTAAATGAATAATAAGGCCATTTAAAAAATTACGTAAAATCTGGTCTCCACATTCTACATATTTATCGTGCTCTTCATTTCTAAATAAAGCACCTAATTCTCCTTTAGTTACTCTAAAATCTACTAAAGCACAAATTTCTACAATATCTGTATCGCGTAATTTATGAGCTACACGTAGTTTCTTTAAAATATCATTATTTGTTAATCCCATAATGTAAATATACTTGTTTTTGATCTTAATTTAATCTACTACTTGAAAAATTGCCCATGCATAAATGGCAAATCTTGCGAAACGAAATAATCCGAATAATACAACATTTTTAAAAGGGTATTTAATCATTCCAGCAGCTATACAAGAAATTGAAAAAGGTACAGGTAATAATGCACCAACTAAAATTAAGAAACCTCCCCATTTTTTAGAGTTCTTTAAGTGTTTGGCCATTTTTACTTCTAAATAAGTTTTTAAAGAATTTATTTTTAGAGCTATTTTTCCAATAAAGTATGATAGTAAACCTCCACTGTAAGAAAGTGAAGCAAGTATTGCTAAGTTTAAAATTGGTTCTGAAGTTTTTTTACTCCAAGCAATAAATATTTCTGGAGGAATTAACCCCAAAAGAGTTTCAGAAGTAAAAAAGAAAGTAAAAACACCAAGTCTAGAAAATGTCTCGGTAATAGACTGTAAGGCTTCGTTAATATTAAAAACATAGCTGTTAATAAAAAAAAGACCTATCACCACCAAAACTATTGGGATAAAAGCTTTTTTAAGACTTTCCCAAATAAACATGTAAAAACCAGTTCTAGAGTAATAGCTATGCATTAATTTAGCCCTCTCTTTTTTAGTCTTTATTTTTTTTCTCTTAGTCATTCTAGACAATTAACAATTCTTAAAGTAGTTTGCAAAAATAGTGACTTCTAGCATATAATTGCTAAAATTAATGCATATTAAGATAATTTTATGAAGCTTATAATTAAAATAATTTTCATAAAACTCATCAAAAAAATAGTTAATGTGTTATGTATTTGTTTCTCCTATTATTTTTAGTGAGATTTTAAGAAAAAGTCTTATCAATTTTTATGAGGCTATTTTGTTACCTATTTTTACAAAATGATTTTACGTAAAGATAAAATTGAATTCCCACCTTATAATTTAACTACTGATGACGGTATTATTGCTGTAGGCGGAGATTTATCTGAAGAACGATTAATTTATGCTTACAACAATGGAATTTTTCCTTGGTTTTCTGAAGGAGATCCGATTGTTTGGTATTGTCCTCATAAAAGAATGGTGTTGTTTCCTGATGAATTAAAAGTATCAAAATCGATGCAAAAAGTCATTAGGAAGAATGAATTTAAAATAACTGAAAACAAAGCTTTTAATGAGGTAATCTATAATTGTAAAAATATTTCCAGAGGTGATAGTTTTGGAACTTGGATTACCGATGATATGGAGCAAGCTTACATTAAATTGCATCAAAAAGGTGTTGCAAAATCGATAGAAATATGGCTTAAAGATGAGTTAGTGGGCGGTTTGTATGGTTTAGAGGTGAATACTATTTTCTGTGGAGAAAGTATGTTTAGTAAAGTTTCTAATGCATCCAAATTAGCATTTATTCATTTAGTTAGAAGCAAAAATTATGCTTTGATAGATTGCCAAATTTATAATAAACATTTAGAAAGTTTAGGAGCTAAAGAAGTTGATAGAGATACTTTTTTAAATATTTTAAAGTCATAGTTTTTTGATGATATTTTACCGAATGGAATGATTTTTGGTTTAATGGCAAGAACTGAAGTTATAAAATGAGAAAAATACTACTCTTAATATTCTTTTTTTATTCAATCTCAACCCTATTATCACAAGATAAAATAGGTGGACCTTTCTTTACTGGAGATGTAAATTTAACTCTGGGTATAAATGAAAATTATACTGTTTTTAATGATGATGACGAGACCCTTATTGTTCCATCAGCATTATTTTTTAGATTTGGTTTTGGTTATGAATTTAAACGCAGAGTTGCAATTGCATTTAATGCAGGTTTTGATTATCACTGGAATTATGCTGTAAGTGCTTTTCCCACCTACGCTAGCTTAAAATATAATATTTCACAAAAAGATAACGATGTTTTTTTTACAGAAGCACGTTATGGTAAAATGTGGACGCCTTCTTCTCATTATCAAGATGGCAATTATTATGGATTAGGAATAGGATTACAAATGGCAGGTGAAAAAAGATGGAATACAATTCTTCGATTAGATTTTCATAGAAAAGCAATTATGGGCTTTAAAAACAATAGGCTAGATAGTGTTTCTCTCGGAATTGGTTTTTCATTTTTTTAAAAATCAGGAGCAACCGAAAAGCTTATTATTTTATTAGTCTTCGGATGTGAAAATTCAATAAATTCAGCATGTAAATGCAATCTGTTTTCTTTTTTTCCATACAAATCATCACCAACAATTGGGGTGTTTAATCCATCCTTATGGGCAGCATGTACTCTTAATTGATGCGTTCTACCTGTAATTGGATAAAAGTAAACTTTTGTTTTTCCATTTTCTTTTTTGATTATTTCCCAATTTGTTTCAGCGTTTTTGCCATATTCAAAATCTACTAATTGTCTTGGTCGGTCGTTTAAATCTAAACGCAAAGGGAGTTTTATTGTTCCCTTATCTTTGGTTAAGTCACCATTTAATAATGCAACGTAACGTTTTTTAATAGTTCTTGTTATAAACTGATTTTGTAAAATCTTATTTGCTTCTTTGGTTTTTGTAAGCAATATAATGCCAGAGGTAGACATATCAATTCGATGAACAATTAATGGACCTGTAGCTTTTGGGTATTTCTTTTTGATACGCGTGTAAACAGAATCTGAAACATTTTTACCAGGAACAGATAAAAATTCAGAAGGTTTGTTTACAACCAATAAAACATCATCCTCATAAACAATCTCTAATTCTTTATTTTCTGATAAATTTTTTAATAATAAATTGTCATCCATTTTAATACCCTTTAACATATGAGTTAAAATAGGTTTACACCTACCTTGACATGCTGGATAAAAGTTTTTATGCTTTCTTATTGCTGAGTTGGGCGAAATACCCCACCAAAACTCTGCCATGCAAATGGGGGTTAGATCATTTAAAAAAGCATGCTGTAAAAGTTTTGGAGCAGAACAATCCCCAGATCCTGCAGGCGGTTTAATTGCTGGGTTATTAAAAATATCCAATAAACTTCTTGATTCTTTTTTGTGGTTTAAGAAAGCGTATTTACTGAAAAGTGTTTGCTGTAAATAATTTGATTTTTCTTTTCTATCTTTTTTTATATTTGCTATTTCGTCATCAAACGCAGCTAATTCTTTTCTTTTCTTAGCAACTTTACTTTTGTAATATTCCTCGAGCTCTTTGTAATAGAATTGATTATTAAAACTTTCTTGAATTAACTTTTTATTAAGGAGATTAAAATCAGATTCATTCAAAGTTGACCTTCCTGTTTTTTTTCTATCTTTTCTTTCTTTTTTGTACCTTTTTAGCTTTTGTTTTTCTTTTTCTAGATCGTCATTAATATTTTTAGTTATATTTTGGAGCGATTTTTTTAAATGAATATAATTTTCATTTTGTTCTAAAAATGATAATCGGTGATTCATTTCTGTTATCTCCTCCTCACCCTTTATGTAAAAACTGCCATAACTACGCATGTTAAAAACGGGCGGAACAAATTTATCAGGCAAACTTTTATCAGCTAATTTTCCTGAAAATGCAGTTAGATATCCAATTTCATTTTTACTGTTTTTTACAACCAAAACACCAAACATTTTACCAATTGGTAATGTTGTATTGTCCTCAGATAGACCAAAGTTATGTTTAAAATCCGTTTGGTTTTCCAAGTATTCTTGCACTTCTTTTGTTGCAATTTTAGCCAAAGGATGAGGTTTGTAGTAAAACGGAAATGTAAATTTTTCTGGAAGTTCAATTTCAGAAATAGGCGCTTTAAATTTTTGAAAATAATTCAATAGTTAAAATTATGAAGTTAAAGACTAAAAGTGGCGCGTTGCAATCTATCATTAATAGATTTACCCAAACCATGGTTTGGAAATTTTTCAGTAATAATTACATCTAAATTTTGATGATCTAATTCGTGTAAGGAGTCATAAAGATTTGATGCAGCTTCTTGCATAGATCCTTTTTTTGAAAGAATTATCTCGGTTAAAAAAGCATCGTTTAATGAATTTTTAAAAACAAGAATTCCAATTTTTTTATCTTGATGTTTTTTCACTTCAGTAGCTACATTATCAACCAAAAATGTCCGCGTAGAAGGTGCATAGTGTCTTTCCAGCATACCAGGAGCATCTGGGCTTATTTCCTCTTTGTTTTTGATATTAATTTTACCAACAACAGCCTCAATATCTTCTAAAGCTAAAGCACCTAATCTATAAATTATTGGTTCATCATTTTCAAAACCAATAATAGTAGATTCAATTCCGTTGGTACATGAACCACCATCTAAGACTTGTTTAATATCATTTTTAAAATAACGCTCTACATGTTCTGGTTTTGTAGGGCTGATGCTTCCAAAAGGATTTGCACTTGGAGCCGCCAAAGGAAAAGGAAGTTGCTTTAACAACTCTAAAGTCACTGGATGATTTGGTACGCGAACAGCAACGGTGTCTTTTCCTGCTGTAATTATATCAGGAATTTTATCACTCTTTTTTAAGACCAAAGTCATAGATCCTGGCCAAAAAGCGTCTGCCAATAATTTTGCCTTTTCAGGAACATGAATTACAATATCTTCCAAAGAATTAATAGAAGGAACGTGAACAATTAACGGATTAAACAAAGGTCTTTTCTTTGTGGAAAAAATACTTTTTATTGCTTTTTCACTGAATATATTTCCAGCTAAGCCATAAACTGTTTCAGTAGGTATTGCTACCAATTTTTCATCGGTTAGTAGCGTTATTGCTTTTTGTAAATCTTTAGAAATGATGCTCATAATTCGTTTGCAAAATTACGGATAAAAATTATGATATTTATTAATAGATTTTTTTTGAATTTCTCCTTTAATCAGTAATCATAAGTTGCGGAAGGGCAAAACATTAAATCAATAGGATTGTCAATATCATATAAATATTGATACCCTTTAGATTCTTTTTTACAAAAAGGTTCTATAAGTTCTATCATTTTGTTGAAACCTTCTAGGGTTAAAATACAAAAGAAAGTTTCGTTATCTTTTGTATGAATCCCTTCGTCAGATTTAAATAATCCGAAAATTAAATTGCAATTACGAGGTTTTATAAAGTCTACTTTAGATACATCTAATTTCTGCTTATTCTTTATAATAGTTTCTTTTAAAAGGTCTCTAAATAGAATTGCTTCGGATTTATTAAAGTTATATAATCGAACAATATTTTGGTCATGACCATTTATGTCATCAAGGTAATCTATTTCCATTTTTTCTTTTTAGTGAGCTTGCAACCAATTTTCACCAATACCAAGTTCAACATCTAAAGGCACACTTAATTTAAAAGCATTTTCCATTTCGTATTTTATAATTGGTCGAATAGTCTCTAATTCGTCTTTATGAGCGTCAAAAACCAATTCGTCATGCACTTGTAATAACATTTTAGATTTAAAACCTTCTTTTTCAAAACGATTGTAAATATTAATCATGGCTAGTTTAATAATATCTGCGGCAGAACCTTGTATTGGTGCATTTACGGCATTTCTTTCTGCACCACTTCTGACCATTGCATTGGCAGAATTAATATCTTTTAAATAGCGACGTCTGTTTAAAACTGTTTCTACATAACCTTTCTTTCTGGCGAACTCCACTTGTGAAGACATGTATTCTTTTAACTTCGGATAGGTTTCGTAATAGGTATCAATTAACTCTTTCGCCTCACTTCTAGACAAATCAGTTTGGTTACTTAAACCAAATGCAGAAACACCATAAACAATTCCAAAGTTTACTGTTTTAGCGTTACTTCTTTGTTCACGAGTAACTTCATCCAAAGAAACATTAAAAACTTTTGCGGCGGTGGAAGCATGAATGTCTTCGCCTTTTTTAAAAGCTTCTATCATATTTTCTTCTTCACTTAAAGCAGCAATAATTCTTAATTCTATTTGAGAATAATCGGCCGCTAATAAAACATGATTTTCATCTCTTGGAATAAACGATTTACGAACTTCTTTACCGCGCTCTGTTCTAATAGGTATGTTTTGTAAATTAGGATTGTTAGAACTTAATCTTCCGGTTGCAGCAACGGCTTGCATGTATTGAGTATGAATTCTTCCTGTTTTTTGATTCACTTCATTTGGCAAAGCATCAACATATGTACTCAATAATTTTTTATACTGACGATATTCTTGAATATCTCTAATAATTTTATGTTCTTTCGCTAAAGCTGATAAAATATCTTCACCCGTTTTATACTGACCGGTTTTTGTTTTTTTAGGTTTTTTAACTAATTCCATTTTTTCGAACAAAACGATTCCTAATTGTTTAGGTGAAGCAATATTAAACTCTTCACCAGCTTGTTCGTAAATATTTTTTTCCAGTCTGTTGATGTCATCTGTTAATACAAAAGACAATTCTTTTAAGAAATCGGTATTTAGATTTATTCCTTCAATTTCCATGGCTGTTAAAACAGAAACTAATGGTAATTCTATTTCATTAAAAAGTTTGGTAACATTACCACTTTCTAATTCTTTTGCAAAATGTTCTTTTAATTGAAAAGTAATATCTGCATCCTCTACAGCATATTCTGTTTGATCAGCAATAGGAACAACCCGCATGGAAAGCTGATTTTTTCCTTTTTTACCGATCAACTCGGTAATAGAAACTGGTTGATAGTTTAAATACGTTTCCGACAATATATCCATATTATGGCGCATATCAGGATTTATTAAATAATGCGCAATCATCGTATCAAACAATTTTCCTTTTACAGGCATGCCGTAGTTTGATAAAACTTTAATATCATATTTTAAATTATGACCAACTTTTTCAATATTACTCTCAAAAAACGGTCTAAATTCTTCTAAAATAATTTTTGTTTCCTCTTGGTCTTCAGGGAAAGAAACATAATATCCTTTGCAAGCTTCAAATGAAAATGCAATTCCGATTAGCTCAACTTCCAAGGCTTTTAAGCCCGTAGTTTCAGTATCAAAGCAAACAGAAGTTTGCTGCATTAATTTTGTTAAAAATAATTTTCTTGATAAAGGTGAATCTATATGCTGGTAAAAATGATCGGTATTTTTAATGGTTTTAAATCCTGATGAAATTGCTTCTTCAGAAATAGAGCCTGCTCCGGGTGTAGCAAATAAATCGAATTGTGCTTTAGGTAATGGATTTGCTTTTTTAACTTTTGTGGGTTCTTTTGTTTCCTCTACATTTTGAACACTAAAGGTTTTAATAAAATTGGTTAATAAATTCCTAAATTCTAATTCATTAAAAAGTTCAGTTACCTTCTCTATATCTGGCTGGTCTAATTCAAAATCTTTGGCATCAAAAGTTACAGGTACATCTAACATTATTGTTGCTAGTTGTTTAGAAAGTAGACCTAATTCTACAGCGCCTTCAACTTTCTCTTTCATTTTTCCTTTTAACTCATGCGTATTCTTAAAAAGGTTTTCCATAGAGCCATAAGTAGCTAAAAACTTTTTAGCCGTTTTTTCTCCAACACCGGGTAAACCAGGAATATTATCTGCTGAATCTCCCATCATTCCTAAGAAATCAATAACTTGTAAAGGATTTGTAACTCCGAATTTCTCTAGTACTTCTGGTACTCCCCAAATATCATAACCACCGCCAAACCGTGGCTTGTACATGAAGATATTATCCGAAACCAATTGTGCAAAATCTTTATCAGGAGTTACCATATAAGTTTTGTAACCTTTTTTTTCTGCTTGTTTTGCTAAAGTTCCGATTACATCATCAGCTTCAAAACCACTTTTTACCATAATTGGTATGTGCATGGCTTTTAAAATCTCTTGTATATAAGGAATCGCTAATTTAATGGCTTCTGGAGTTTCATCTCTGTTTGCTTTGTAAGCTTCAAACATTTCGACTCTATCTACACTTCCGCCTTTGTCAAAACAGACCGCTAAATGGTCTGGTCTTTCACGTTTTATTACATCTAAAAGTGAGTTCATAAAACCCATAATTGCAGATGTGTCTAATCCTTTACTATTAATTCTTGGATTTTTTATAAAAGCATAATATCCTCTAAAAATTAACGCAAAGGCATCAACTAAAAAAACTCTTTTTTGATCTGACATTTTATGATTTTGGTAGTTTAAAACGATCTCAAAAAATTAGTTTTTAGAGATTCGAGAAAGGTACAAAACTTTAACAAGACGTTAAAATTCATTCATTATTTAACAAGTATATTTGTAAGCATTTTTAAAAGCTTTGATTAATATGCGTTGGATTATTCGATTGGCTATTTTATTAGTAATTATTGTTGCCTTAGAGGTTTATGCTTTTCAAGCATTAAAAACCGTGTCAAAGAATAAAATAGTAAGATATTCTTGGGTTATTGTAAGTGTAATCGTTTATGTAAACTTCACTTATGTAGCAATTACATATGATAGGACATTAGGCCAAACTCCACAATTTCAGATGGCAATGGGTGTAATGCTCACTGTTTTATTGCCCAAATTAGTTGTGTTAATCGCAATGTTTGGTGAAGATGTTTACAGATCGGTTTTAAAGTTATTCTCTGTTATTTCATCTAACAAAACAAATTCATTTACAGGTAGACGAAAGTTTATTTCTCAGTTAGCTTTGGGGATAGCAGCAATACCATTTGCTGCTTTTATTTACGGAATTATTCAAGGAAAGTATAATTACAAAGTATTAAAATACCAATTACGCTTTAAAGATTTGCCAGATGCTTTCGACGGTTTTACCATTACTCAAATTTCAGATATTCACTCAGGAAGTTTTACAAATAGAGAAAAAATACAATATGGTGTTGATTTAATCAACAAACAGAAATCAGATCTTATGCTTTTTACAGGAGATATTGTAAACAATAAAGCAGATGAAATGGATAATTGGATTGATGTTTTTTCTCAATTAAAAGCAAAAGGAGGAAAGTACTCAATTCTCGGAAATCATGATTACGGAGACTATATGGATTGGAAAGATCCTCAAGATAAAATTGATAATTTTGAAGCTGTAAAAGCAATTCATAATAAAATTGGTTTTGATTTATTGCTCGATGAACACCGATATTTAGAAAAAGATGGTCAAAAAATAGCCCTTGTTGGTGTGGAAAATTGGGGAAAAGGATTTAATCAGGCTGGAGATTTAGAAAAAGCGTCAACTAACATCAATAAGAATGATTTTAAAATTTTAATGTCACATGATCCGAGTCACTGGGAACATGTTGTTAAAAAAGATGATTTTAATTATCAATT
>JAQXAP010000121.1 GCA_029252865.1 Polaribacter sp. | reverse complement strand
ATCAACTTTTTTAGTCCATTTATATCATGTGGCACCATAAATGCATATTGCCATGCATTTCCTTCTATAAAACCGATATTTTTGGTAAAATTAGCTCCTGCGTCAGGGTTGAAGGGGTTATACCAGCTGTCATCAGAATTTCTAGGTCTTAATAAATTTATATTTTTATCAAATAATTTACGATAAGAAATTGAACGTTTTTTAAACCGTTGGTAATCTTCTTTTTCCCCTAGTTCTTTTGCTAATAAAGCGATGGAATAATCAGCAACATTATATTCTTCTGTTTTAGAGACAGAACCTTCGTTATCTGTTGTAACATAGCCTTTTTCAATATAATCTTTTAGTTCTGGTCGTAATGGATTATTTTCTATTTGATCGGCGCTTTTTAGCATAGCTTTGTAAGCTTTTTTAATGTCAAAATCTTGAATTCCTTTTAAGTACGTATCGGCAATTACTATACTAGCTGGATCTCCCACCATAGTAAAAGTTTCCGTAGAATTTAATTCCCATTTTGGTAACCACCCATTTTCACTGTACATATCTAACATACTTTTTATCATATCAGATTGTTGCTGCGGGTATACTAAAGACATTAATTGATGTAAATTTCTGTAGGTATCCCAAAGTGAAAATACTGTGTAACGTGTATCCTCTGTCTTCCCTATTTTACCTCTGTTTATTTCAGGATATTCTCCATTAAAATCATTTAATATATTTGGATGAATTAGTGTGTGGTAAAGTGCGGTGTAGAAAATAATTTTATCGTCTTTAGATCCCCCTTCAACTTTTATGCGAGACAATAAATTATTCCACTTGTTAAAAGTTTCTTTATAAACAATGTCAAAAGATTTATTATCTGTCTCTTTTTGTAGATTTTCACGTGCGTTATCAATACTTACATAAGATATTCCAATTTTAACTTCAACAGTTTCTGTTTTATCAAATTTATATGTAAAATAAGTTCCTATACTATCTCCAACCACCATTTTTGTGGTCTGTTTCATTAAACGAGGTTTACCATTATATGTCATCCACTTAGCTTCAACTCCTTCATGTTTTGCTGGTTTTTTCCATACTCCAAATGTGTCTGCTGGTTTTGAAAACTTGGCAACAAAATATACTGGATATGCAGCTTCTGGACTATTATAACAAAATGAGCCAACAGAACGCATGCCTTCTATCTCTGTGGACGAAATTACTTTTACCACGGAACCTTCTTCGTTTGTTAGCCCTAAACCTAAATTTAATAAAATATTTGATTGTCCTTTTGGAAACGTAAATCTACTAACCCCAACTCTTGTTGAAGTTGTAAATTCACCTTTTATATTGTATTTATCAATTGTTGAACTGTAATAACCTGCTTTAGCAACTTCGTTTGAATACGTTGATCCATATTTCAAATGATTTGTTTCAACTTCTCCTGTTGTTGGCATTAGAAGAATAACACCTAAATCAGGACAACCTACACCACTTAAGTTAACTTGGCTAAACCCCGTTAAAAAAGTGTTTTCATGAACATAAGGTGTAGATAACCATTGACTGTCTTTTTCTAATGGTAAGTTTTTTGATCCCGCTACATTAAATGGGCTTATACTAACCATACCTCGGGGAGCAATTGGGCCAGGATAGGTCGCACCATAGTTTGAAGTACCTATAAATGGGTTCACATATGAGGCTTGATCTTGTCCGATTATTACATCAAAATTGAGAACTAAAAAAAGGATAATCAGAGTAATTCTATTCATCATTTTAATCAATTAAAATTTCATCAATAAATAACCAAACACTTCCCCCTGTTGGGGTTTGTTTTAAACTAGTTGCCACAACTTTTACAAACCTCGCTTTTTGTTCTGAAAAGTTAATTTTGAAGTCTTTTAATTCTGAACCTGCATTTTTAGCATATGCTTTTTCAATACTGCCTGCTATTTTGTATTTCTTGCCATCTTCAGAAATAAACACCTCTATTTTTGTTGGGTAATAAATTCCTGGTCCTTGATTTTCCATAGAACCAACTATTACTTGACTGATTGAAGTTTCTTTTTCTAAATCAATTACAACTTCCATATCTTTATCTAACCAAGCTTGCCATTGGCCGTCCCGGAAATTTTTTGTTCCCCTCAAGGTATTTATCATATTAAATTCCCCAACCCCTTTATATGAGTCATTGTAAATTTCATTATAGATAATCTTTTTTCCAATACCTTTGTGAAACTTTATAGTTTGGTTTAGTTCTCTACCAATGGGTTTATTATTTTTAAATAATGATGCTTTTAGATTGGTGGTCTTAGTAATTTTAATAGGTTCTGTATATTTTTTTGATTCACTATTTAATTCGTTTCCATCTATACTATATCTAATGTCTGATTTTGGAAATTCATTTTTTAAGATAACCTCAACTACTTTTTCCCCTGTATTCATTTTTCCATCTGCAGTTACCAAGTAAACGCTCTTAGCATAGTTAATCCCTAATAATTCATATCTTTTAAACATTGAAGTAATTCTTTTAGAAAAACTATCCCAATCTTTTAACTTTTTAGAACTCCAAACCGTTTCAGCTAAAGCCGCCAATCTTGGATAAAGCATGTATTGAGAGTGTTCTTCTGTTGGAATATATTCCGCCCATAAATTTGCTTGCCCTCCTAAAACACAAGAAGCTTCCTCTTTACTCATAGATTCAACAACCGGATCAAATTGGTATACCTTACTTAATGGTAAATATCCACTATTTCCCAGAGGTTCTTCATTTTGAGGCCCTTGAAAATGATCAAAATAACAATGTGAGTTAGGAGTCATAATAACATTATGCCCTTGTTTTGCAGCTTCAATACCACCTTTCACACCTCTCCAACTCATCACCGTAGCATCTGGTGCTAATCCACCCTCCAATATTTCATCCCAGCCAATTAATTTTTTATTATTTGTATTGATAAACTTTTCCATTCTTTTGATGAAATAGCTCTGAAGTTCATCTTCATTTTTAAGGCTTTCTTTTTTGATTCGATTTTGACAATATTTACATTTTTTCCATTGAAATTTTTTAGCTTCATCGCCACCGATATGAATGTATTGTGAGGGGAATATCTCCATCACTTCAGTCAATACGTCTTCTAAAAATCGATAAGTCGATTCTTTACCCCCACAATAAACATTTTTATTTGGATTACCTCCTGACGGTACAGCAATTTTTTCACCAGAGCAAGAGAGTTCCGGATAAGCAGCGAGAGCACTTGATACATGTCCAGGCATCTCTATTTCTGGAATGATTTCAATGTTTTTCGAAGTGGCATAATTTACAAGCTCCACTAACTGCTCTTGAGTGTAAAAACCACCATAGGTTCCTTTTACTTCAGAATCATTAATCTCACGACTTCTCCAATGAACATTTTCTTGAGGTACACGCCAAGCACCTATATTTGTTAATTTTGGATATTTTTTTATTTCAATTCGCCATCCCTGGTGATCTATTAGATGAAGATGCAATACATTTAGTTTTAGCATTGCCATAGCGTCTATAGTCTCTTTAAGATAGTCGATTTCAAAAAAGTGTCTAGATACATCAAGCATCAAACCTCGCCACTTAAATCGGGGTTCATCTTGAATTAAAAGATTCGGAACACGCCATTCTATATCTTTTACTAAAGTTGAACTTTCAATGGCATTTGGTAATAATTGACGCAGTGATTCAAGCCCATATAAAAATCCTGTATTTCCTCTCGCTTTTATTACAATATTATCTTTTGTTACATTAAGTAAATATCCTTCGTTTGTTAAATTAGGATCAATACTAAACTTAACATAATTCTTTTGAGGAACGTCTGTTACAATTTTAAGATTCCATCCTGCAGCGATATCAAATTTATCGATTAAAGTATTTAATATTTCTTTTTGAGAAGCATTATTAGCAACAAATTTTGTGTTTTTCGAAAACTCAAAAAATCCTTTTGTAATTTTTAACTCTTTTGGTTTAGGAATTATTTGAATATCATTTTCTGTAAAAACTTTAGTTTTTGAACAAGAACTTAATAAAATTACTAAAATTGCGATTTGATTTAAGAATCTTTTAAAAAGCATATTATTAATTTAGATGAATGTATAATTGTTAATTTTTTATTTTTTCCATGACATTTTAAAAGGTGCATCTTCCATTCTATTTCCGATCTCTTCGTCATAAACGGCATAATTAAAGCCTGATCGTAAACTATAACCTGCATGTTCTCCCTTTTTATTTACAGCAATAAAACCGACCTGTAAATGTTTCATATCTCTATGGTTTTTATGCTTATTGTAAATACGTTCTACAATTTCTCTACAAGCATCATAAGGCGATTTTCCTTGCCTCATTAGTTCTACAACCATAGCACTACCAGCCGTTCTTATAACCGCCTCTCCCAAACCGGTGGCGGCTGCCGCACCTACTTCATTATCTAGAAATAGACCGGCACCAATAATTGGTGAATCACCTACGCGTCCATGCATTTTCCAGGCGGCACCACTTGTGGTGCAACCTCCCGATAAGTTTCCATCTTTATCGATTACCAACATAGAAATTGTGTCATGGTTTTCCATATTTATTACTGGTTGGTATTTTGATTTTCTCAACCATTTTTTCCAATCCTTTTCTGCTTCTTGCGTTAACAGGTTTTCTTCAGTAAACCCTTGAGATAATGCAAATTGAAGTGCACCTTGGCCTGATAACATAACATGTGGGGTATTTTGTAATACCCGTTTTGCTATGGAAATAGGGTGTTTAATTCCTTGTAAAAAAGATACTGAACCACAATTACTCTCGTGATCCATTATACATGCGTCTAGAGTGACTTTGCCTTCTTTATCCGGATAACCTCCATATCCAACACTTCTTACTTTTGGATCTGCTTCGGGAATTTTCATTCCCGCTTCAATAGCATCTAACGTGGTGTTTCCTTGTTTTAATTGTTTCCAAGTTTCTTCATTTGCAGGCAAACCATGATTCCAGGTAGAAATAATTAATGGTTTTATTTCTGATGTCGATGTATTTGATGTAATACCGTTCTCGTTTGTTTCTGTATTTTTTTTACAACTCAAAACAGCACCAATACCAATAGTACCGAGAGTGGCTTTTTCTATAAAACTTCTTCTTTTCACGATATTCTTTTTTAGAATTTTTAAAAATTAAACTTCAATATACAAGCTGAGTAAAATATAATAATGATTAAACAATTTTGGTTTGTAAAATTAATTCTATTCTAAGCTTTTTTTGACATTCCTAATCATCTTCATATGATCCTCGGTTAAAGCATTACCATCATAAAACGTTACTCCCTTGGCGCCATTGTCTTTGGCTAACAAAATGGCTGTCTTCAATTCGTTTGCAGATTTAAAAGGTGGTAAATAAACACCCGTATTTACTCCAATATTTTTATGTTTTACATCTTGAACTCCTTGTTTTGTTGCAAAGCCAATCCAATCAATTTCTTCATTATAAAATCCATGGTAAATCATAGGGTACACCTCATCAATGTCCCATTTATCCCATCTTTGTCGCACCATATGATCTGCCATTTCTGGATAAGGGAAAACTGCCGCCGTTAATTTCTTATTGTATTTATGTACTATTTGATAAGCTTCATCAACAACTCTTTTAACTGCATTCAGTCTAAACTGCTTCCATTCCATATCTATAGAAGTATTTTTCATGTTAAGCGGATTTTTATGATGTACTTTTTCAAATTCATTAATACAAGTATCACAATAACAAAAATCGAATTCTGGAAGTTCTGTTTCTTGTTCTAAATTGTATTTAGGTAATAGTCCAATGGGTAAAAATATATCTGAAAAACGGATATAGTCTAAATGAACGCTTTCTATACCATCTACTTTCGCCAATTCTTCTACCAATCCTAAAACATGATTACGAGAGGCTTTTCTTGTTGGGCATAACCATTGGTAATAATCTACATAAGGCCTGGTGTCAAAACAAGATTTTCCTTCTTTATTCACAGCATACCATTCTGGGTGCGATAATGCTATAGAATCATCAGGACGTTTCATTGTCATGATCCATGCATGTATTTTTAAACCTTTTTCTTTAGCGATGGGAACAATTCTTTTTAATAACAAGGGGTCTGTTATTGTATTGATTAAAACCTCGTCAATTCCTGCGTTTTTATATTTTTCAAATTCCAAAGCATAATTTGCATTTGATTTGTCTTTATCAGCTGTTGTCCATACACCAAATTCGAATTTAGGCTTTTCAATATTAATTTTTTGTTTTTCTGTTTTTTTACAAGAAAAAAATACAAGTATTAAAGTGATAAATAATAATTTATGTAAATTCATGATAGATTTATTTTGAGATGAATTTGCCATCTTCTTTTAGTATTAAAATTTTATCAGAAAATGGGCTTAATACAGATAAATTATATCCAGTTTTATGGCTTTCAAGAATAGGATTTAATTTTTTGTTTTCTATTATAATTGAAGAATCTGTTAAGCTATCTAATATGGTTGCATATGTATTGTACTTTTCAAAGTAAGTTTTTTGAGCTCTATACAATTCATATAGTTTCCATTTAATTTTTTCATCTTTTGGAATATTGAAATTATCTTTTTCTCCTACTTTTTTTGAAGAAAAATAAACATAACCCCATTTTTCTGGTTCATGCATATTTATAACACCTTGAGGAGACCATACCCAATTGTATTCTTCTAAAAATTGACCGTTAGCTCCTTTTTTTCTCTCGTATTTCCCATCTGTAATTTGATATTGCCAGTTTACTCTTGAAAAATTGACACGCCAAAAAGTATCTCTTGGAATATTGTCCTGTTCATACGCAGCTCTTAAATCTTTAAAAGGAATAGCTATTTCCAAGGTCCAACCTTTATCAATATCATTTGGGTTGTTTAAAGTTCCATTAACTGTTACTGCTGATTTTAATCCTGTATAATTCCAATCATTTAATACAGGGTTATTGAGTTCTCTGTATGGTTTGGTGATGAATAAATCCCAAACAGTATTAAGAGCATTAATTTCTAATTCATAATAATTATGAGTATCTCCATCGGGGTCAATAAATACTTCAAAATCGTTATTGTAAAAAATAACTGCATCATGCGCTTTTATGTCACCCCAAACATGAGGCTCTTCAATTTTAGCTAGAATATAGTAATAGTTTTCATCCCATAACATTTTTACATTGGTTTGATGATTGGGGGTTTTAACACCTTCAATATCAATAAAATCGTTACTCCAAGAAGCCTTTTTCCAAGAGGTTTCGTTGGCTTTACCATCTATAATTATGGTTTCGGTAGTTTTATGAACTATTTGTTTTAATGGCATAACATCTTTTGCAATCTGCGAATAACTCGCTGTTAGCGTGCAAAAAAACACAATGATTAAAGATATATTATTTAAAGTCATAGAATTATATTCATTTATAAGCTATTCTCTTTTGTGTACTGTACAACTTCACTTAATTTACCAAAAGCCAAAGCTACTACTGTATCTGCTGCTCCATAATAGATTGCTAATTTGTCCTCCTTAATATCATGTAAGGCAGCACAAGGGAAAACGACATTAGGCACATCTCCAATCATCTCGTATGGTTCAGCTGGCCCAAGTAAATAGGGTTGGGTTCTATATTTTACTTGATCAGGAGCATTTAAATCTAAAATAGCCGATCCCATTGCATATCTAAATCCATTGCAAGTATTTATTACGCCATGATATAACATGAGCCAGCCCTCATTAGTCAATATTGGAATCGGGCCAGCACCAATTTTAGTGCATTGCCAAGCACTATTTTCGAAAGGAGTAGCTTTCATAACACAACGGTGTTCTCCCCAATATTTCATATCGGGACTGTAACTAATATAAATATCTCCAAAAGGAGTATGTCCGTTATCACTAGGACGACTCAGCATTGCATACTTTCCATTTATTTTTTGTGGGAACAAAACGCCATTTCTATTAAATGGTAAAAAAGCATTTTCACATTGAAAGAACTCTATAAAATCGAACGTATAACCTATACCGATGGTAGGTCCATTGTATCCATTACACCAAGTAATCCAGTAGCGATCTTCGATAAAAACAACCCGCGGGTCGTATTTATAATCAGAATCAATCATATTGGTATTACCTGCTTGCATAGAAATAGGCTCATGGTTAATATCCCAATCGATACCATTTTTGCTAAAACCTGCAAAAATATTCATTTGAACCGCTTTATTATCACATCTAAAAACGCCCGCATAGCCATCTTTAAAGGGAACAACCGCGCTATTAAAAATACTATTTGACGATGGGATATCATACCTATTAATTATAGGATTTTTGGAATATCTCCAAACTACATCATTACTATTTTCAGGTTTGTCTTGCCAAGGAATACTACTCACGTTATTCTATTTTTTAATTATGTTATTTTTAGTTTAATTACAGAATTACTATCTAATTAATTCGGTATTTTTCTTACCCTATCTAACCAAGTGTATTTTAAAATAATTGAAGTAATCAAAAACACTATTAATGATATAATTGCTTTTGGATAATCTCTTATAATAAAATAGATTGGTAAAACGATCATACTAGACTGCCAAACAATCCCAATTAAACTATTACCCATATCTTTCCAAAACTCATTATTTTTCTTAAATGAAGGATCTTCTTTTTGTAATTCTTTACAAACTGTTCCCCAAACCCCCCATGGATGTACATTTTTATAAAATGATTTTAGAGTATCCATACTTGTAGGAGCTGTGAAAAAGGTTCCCAAAAATGATCCTAAAAGAGAAAATGAAAATATAATAGGGAATAGGTAAATTGCGGGTATTTGAGCAAGATCATACAACAATGTTCCAGCCTCAAAATTAGTTTTATTTTGGTCTATTAAGAATTGTAATGTAGCAATTATCAATCCTGATGTCATACCCCAAAAATATCCCCAACCATTAAACCGCCACCATATCCATTTCAAGAAATTCGCGGCAACATAACCACCGTAAAGTGCACTGGTAATCCATAATGTAATCGAATTAATAGAATCAGCAAAAACGCCCATTACAACTCCAAATATTACTACAGCAAATGAAGCAATATGACTCGCCTTTATATAGTGCTCATTACTTTGGTTTGGTTTAAAATATTTTTTATAAATATCATTTACAATATATGCAGGTCCAGAATTTACAAAAGCTGAAAAGGTTGACATAAATGCAGCTAAAAGTCCAGCTAATAACAATCCTTTAATTCCAACAGGAACATGATTATTAATTACTTTGGGTAAAATTACTTCTAAATCACCGAGACTTAATGTTGAAGACGAAGCCATTTCAGGACCAAGAAAAACCAATCCTAAAACAACGATACCACCAATTAGTAAATATCTTGGTATAAAAAGCACTAAATTAGTAAAGCCAGACATATATGCAGCTTCTTTTACTGATTTTGTAGACAAAATACGTTGCATATCATAACTTGGTGTTGGTCCAGCAATGCTGGCGAAAAACCCTTTAAACAAGGACATTCCTATAAATGCACCAAACATTTTATAGCCTTGTGTATCTATGAGTTTATTGAAAGCTTGATATTTTCCATTCCAAGATCCTTCAATCTTCCACCCAAACAAAAGATTATTCCATTCTGTAGACAATACACTATTAATATCAGCATTGGTAACAGCAATAAAAGCATAAAATGCAACTAGAATACCGGCAACTACCATAATTGCATACTGTAAAACTTCAGTAGCAACAACAGAAAACATTCCTCCTTTAATAGTATAAAGTGTTGTTAATAATATAATTGATAAAGCATAACTTTGGTCTGAAGATAATAATTCGCTGCCATTAAACATTAAGGTTAAATCCCAGGGTAAAATTATTGTCATAAACTTTCCTACACCTTCAAAAAAATAAGCTATAAATCCAATTGTAGCAACAATTGCGAAAATTGCAACTACTATATGTGATGCTCTACCTGCTTTTTTATCTCCAAATCGTGTTAAAATCCATTCAGATCCTGTCATTATATTTGATCTTCTTATCCAAATAGCTAAAAACATCATGATAAAAATCTGATTAAAAATTGGCCACATCCACATAAACATAAAGCTTTTCACCCCATATAAAAATAGAATACCAACCATCCAAGCAGTTCCTGAAACATCAAACATTCCAGATCCATTACTCAAACCTAAGTAGTACCATTTAATATTATTTCCTCCTAGGAAATAAGATTCTAGTCCTTTCGAAGCTTTTTTCGAAACCCAGATTCCTACAAATAATGTTAGTAAAATATATACAGCTATTATTGATACATCAATTATATCCATTTTAAAATCATTAGTTTAATTAATTCCCCAATTTTTATTTGGTTTATTTCCCATAATAAATTGAAGTGTACCACCTCTAACTAGTTCTTTGTGAGATATAACACTTCTATTAAAATCTTTTCCATTTAAGGTTGCAGATTGAATATAAATATTATCATCTGAAACATTTTCTGCTATTATTGAAAATGTAGTTTTTTCAGAAATATGTATCGTTGATTTCTCAAAAATAGGACTTCCTATTTGATATTCACCGGATGCAGGGCTATAAGGATACAATCCTAAAGAACTGAATACATACCAGGCAGACATTTGACCACAATCTTCATTTCCACTCAATCCCTCAGGAGTTGTATTGTATTGAGTTTTTAAAATTTGTCTAACCCAAAATTGTGTTTTCCAAGGTTGGTTGGCATAATTGTACATATATGCAATATGATGGCTTGGCTCATTTCCGTGGGCATATTGCCCAATTAATCCACTAATATCAACTGAAACATTGTCCCCTGTAATTTCTGACGTTTCTGTAAATAATTGATCTAATTTAGTGGTGAATTTATTTTCACCTCCATGCATTTTAATTAATTTATCAGTATCGTGTAACACAAACCAACTATGTTGCCATGCATTACCTTCTGTATATTCAGCGTGTATTCTGTGCGCAGAATACTTGGGGTCAAATGGTTTTTTCCAAGACGTACCAGTATCGTCTTTACCTCGCATAAAACCAGTTTCTGTGTCAAATAAATACTCATATGCCTTAGACCTCTTTAAAAAGTAGTGATAATCATTATCTTTACCCAGTGTTTTTGCGATCTGTGCAACACACCAATCATTATAGGCATATTCTAGAGTTATTGTGACTGATTCATCTAACAAATTATATGGTATATAGCCGTATTTTTTATAATGATTTAAACCCCTTTCGTTCTGCATCATTGTGGTTTTCATTGCGTCGTAAGCTATCTCTATATCAAAACCTTTAATACCTTTTAAATAGGCTTCGGCAATTACAGGGATGGAGTGATAGCCTGTCATCGTATTTGTTTCATTTCCGTAGAGTGTCCAAACAGGTAAAATGTTTTTTGTTTCGTAATAAGACAACATTGAATTTATAATATCTGTTACTCTTTCAGGCTGTAAAATGGCTAACAATGGTTGCTCTGCTCTAAAAGTATCCCATAAAGACAATGTTGAATAAGTGGTAAAATCTGTTGATTTTACTATTTCATCATTTTCTTTTCTGAATTCACCATTTACATCACTAAAAGTAACTGGTGCAATTTGTGTGTGGTATAATGCTGTATAAAATGTAGTTTTTAAATCTTCATTTAAACTTTCTACTTCTATTGAAGATAAATTTGAATTCCAATTAGATTCAGCTTCATTTTTAACTGAATCAAAATTAAAACCATTTCCAGAGGTGGATAAATTCTTAAATGCATTTTCTATACTTACTGATGACAAACCAACTTTAACCTGAAGATCTACTCCTTTTTTTTCATCAAAAAATAATTGAGCATAAGTTTTTTTCCCAACAACAAAACTTTCTTCATCTTTTAAACCATCTTTTACCAAAGCATAGTTTGTAATAGGTTTTGAAAATTTAGCAACGAAAAAAACTTTTTGATTATTTGCCCAGCCTTTGCTGTGTCTGAACCCAGAAACAGTGTTGCTGTCAACTACTCTTATATTTGATATTAGAGTTTTATCCCAATTAATTGCAAAACCTAAATCAATTATAACAGATTGAGTATCTTGTTTAGCAAAAGTATATTTATGATTTGCCGTTCTTAAACTAGACGTTAATTCTGCCTTGATATTAAAATCTTTTAAATTTACGCTATAATATCCAGGTTTTGCTGTTTCATTAAAATGAGAATAAGTCGATTTATAAGGAATATCATCTCTAGATTTAACTTCCTTTGTCAAGTCAACGTTTTTATTAATTGGCATTAATCTAACATCTGCCAAATCACCTATGCCTGTGCCACTAAGGTGTAAGTGGCTAAACCCGATAGTTATAGAATCTGAATAATGATAGCCGGAACACCAATCCCATTTAGAGATTCCGTTATCTGGGCTTACTTGAAGCATACCGAAAGGCACTGTTGCACCGGGATAAGTATGTCCATGACCTGCAGTTCCAATAAAAGGATTCACATATTTTACTTTGGAAAATTGGTCTAGTTTAGATTCTTTTTCATTTTTTTTACATGAGACTAAAAATAGTGTACCTGTAAAAACAAGAAAGAATAAAGTGTAAACTTTATTGCGCATAAACTTAAAAACTAAATTTTTTATTTTCATTTCAATTATCTATTTTTTTGTTTAATCCCTTTGCCTTTAGGTAGTTGTTTAAGTTTTTCTCAGTCAATTTATCACTGTCTCCATATTTTTCTCGCATTTCAATCAACCTTTTATGCATAGTTTCTTTCACTTCAATGTAGGCTTCATGATCATAAATATTGTTCATTTCAGATGGGTCTTTTTCTAAATCATATAATTCCCAATGATTAATATCATAATAAAAATGAATCAATTTGTATCGATCCGTTCTTATACCATAATGTCTCTTTACATTATGCTCTCCAGGAAATTCATAATAAGTATAATAGATAGCATCTCTCCATTCACTAGATTCACCGCTAACCAGATTTCTAAAGGACTCTCCTTGAATGTCTTCCGGAATATCAACCTCTGCATAGTCTAAAAAAGTAGGCGCAAAATCCAAATTTTGAACCATTTTGTTTATGACGGTACCAGGTTTAATTTCTTTTGGAAATTTCATTAACAGAGGTGTTCTAAAAGATTCTTCGTACATAAACCTTTTATCAAACCAACCATGTTCTCCTAAATAAAAACCTTGATCAGAAGTATAAACTATGATGGTGTTTTCTGTTAGATTATTTTCTTCTAAATAGTCTAAAACTTTTCCAACTCCATCATCAACGGATTGAATGGTTTTTAAATAATCTTCCATATATCGTTGAAACTTCCACAATGCTAAATCTTTTCCAACAGGTATATTCTTCTTAAAATCTGCAATAATAGGGTTGTAGTGTGCATCCCAAGCAGATTTCTGTAAACTATCCATTCTATCGTATTGTTTTTGAAATGCTTTTCGATAACGTGTTTTTAACTCCTTTTCTTTGTCTAGCATTTTGAGATCATACACTATATCTAAGTCCTTAAAAATACCCATTTCATGTTTCGCAGCTGCGGGTCTGCCCTTATAATCATCAAAGTAGTTTGTTGGAGGTGTAAATTTTTTATCTTTAAATAAATTGAAATATTTTTTTTCAGGCATCCACGTTCGGTGGGGTGCTTTTTGGTGATACAACAATAAAAAAGGTTTGTCTTTTTCTCTTTTGGTATCCAACCATTTTAAAGCTATTTCTGTAGTTATAGAAGTCACATATCCTTTATACTTCTTTTTTTCTCCATTTTCTATGAAATCAGGATTGTAATATTGGCCTTGTCCAGGAAGTACATTAGAGTAATTGAATCCTTGTGGCAAGCCGTGTAAATGAATTTTACCAATCAGAGCTGTTTGATAACCTGATTCTTGTAATTGTTTTGCAAAGTTATCTTGATTCCAGTTAAAAGGTAAAATATTATCTACCTTACCATTTATATGACTGTGTTTTCCTGTCAACATCACAGCTCTACTTGGTGCGCAAATTGAATTTGTTACAAATCCTCTATTAAAAATAGCTCCTTCATTTGCAATTCTATCAATATTTGGTGTTTTATTTAAATTATGCCCATAAGCACTAATAGCTTGGTAAGCATGATCATCACTCATAATGAAAATAATATTTGGCCTTATATTTTTCTCTTTATTTTGTGTTGTATCGTTTTTTATTTTGTTGGTACAACTAATTATAACACCTAGAAAAGAGAAGAAAAAAATATTTTTAATTTGATTGAGATTCATTCTATATTTTAAAGTTCCATTCGATTGGAGTTGTAAATTCAAGTTATCGATCAACATTCTCTATCTATTGTTGTATAAGGTGATATTTCATCATTTCTTTTAATAGAAAATGCAGGAGAGTTCAAAGTTAATATCAGTAAGATTAACACTTGTGTATTATCCGTTCAATAAAAGGGTAAATAAGTGCAATATTCTGTGTGAAAAAGTAGATTTATGTTTTTTAGTTCAAGTTTATCATTAATCTTTAAATTAATGAGCTGTAATATGAACCGTTTGTGGTATTAACCCTTTTGACTTAATTTTTAATTTAATATCACCTTTGAGTCCATTAGACTGAATTATTCCTAAGCATTTTCCATTAAAAGCTTTTCTATAATCAACTTTATGCGGAGATAAGTCAATAATATCCCCATTTTCTAAACCGATGAGTTTACCTGCACCTTCTAATTCAAAGGTTAATAAGTTATTGGCTTTTGGTACTTCTATTCCGTTTTTATCTACAATTAATATTTCTGCGTGTATAATAGCCTTTTGATTGGCTAAAATACTTTGCTTATTTAATAGAATTTTAACAGTGTATGGCGCTTCTGCCGTCTGATATATTTTACGAATAACCTCTTGTCCCTTATTTTTAGCCACTACTTTAAGCTTTCCTCTAGTATAAGGTACTTTCCAAACAATTTGTAAAGCATCGGTCATTGGTTTTTCCCCCAAGGATTTCCCATTTAAAAACAATTCTGCGGATTCACAATTGGTATAAATGACCACAGGAATTTCAACATTTTCTTTACTTGGATGTGTCCAATGCGGTAACATATGTACCATAGGTTTTTCAGTCCATAAGCTTTGATATAAATAATAATTATCTGTTGGAAACCCAGCCAAATCAATTACTCCAAAATTCATGGTTCTCGCTGGCCATCCAAAAGATTCTCCTAAGTAATCAAATCCTGTCCAGCGAAATGCTCCAAGAAAATAGGGTAGATTTTTTGTAGCCTTCCAATAATCTCTAATTCCCATTCTAACAATAGAATTATCATAAGAAGATTGATACATTGAATTTACATCTGTAAATACTTCTTTTTCCGTTAGATCATCTACTAAATAAATTTTTTCTTTTATGGAATTAAATCCTTTACCTTTTGCTATTTGTTTTTTTCCCAGGGTGCAGGGAAATCACGCATTCTGTATGATGTTTTAGATCTATAGATACCTCTTGTTTGGTAATTATGTGTTATTTCTGTTCCAATAATTGGTTTGTTGGGATGTTTGTTATGAAATTTACCTAAACTACCTTTATATTCCCCATGTCCATTGAAGCCTGCGATATCTATTGCTGCCCCATAATAACCTCTTCCTTGAGAAATTGCTCTTGTAGTATCAATATTTCTGATAAAATTAACCAGTTTTTGTTGTGTTTCATTAGTGTAGCCCCTAACTTCATTTCCAATACTCCAGATAATAACGCTTGGGTGATTTCGGTCTCTTTTTATAAAACCCTCCAAATCTGTTTGCCACCACTTTTTAAAATTAAGGCCATAATCATATTTTGCTTTAGCGACTTCCCATCCGTCAAAAGATTCGTCCATTACTAGAACACCCAATGAATCGCACATGTCATAAAATTCAGGAGCAAAGGGGTTGTGGGAGGTACGAATTGCATTACACCCCATTTTTTTTAATATTTTTAAGCGACGAAGCAGTACATCATCAGGTACAGCTGTTCCAACTGGTCCAGCATCATGATGTAAACAAACTCCTTTCAAAATAGTTTTAACTCCATTTAATTCGAAACCGTTTTTTGCACTAAAAGAAATACTTCGAATACCGAAAGTATTGGTGTATTTATCAATAATGTTAGTTCCTTTTTTAATTGTTAACTGTAAACTATATAAATATGGATGGTTGGGAGACCAAAGCTCAGGTTTGAGTAATTCGATATGATTCTCAAAAGAATTAGCTCCTTTTTGTAATATTATATTCTCTGAAAATTGATCTATTTTTTTATTGTTATTATCAAAAATAACATAACTTACTTTTACTTTTTCAGATTTAACTAGTTCATTTTTAATAGATAAATCAATCTTAATAGCTGCTTCTTTACTATTTATTTTGGGTGTTGATATAAAAACACCTCCTTTTGGAATATATATTTTTTCAGTAATGAGCAACTTAACATGACGATAAATTCCAGAGCCAGTGTACCATCTACCACTTGGTACTTTTGAATGATCTACCTTTACAGAAATTACATTTTTACCATTTTTCAAGTATGGTGTTAGGTTGTAAGAAAACCCGATATAACCATTTGGTCTTGTGCCAAGTTTAATTCCATTTATCCATACGGTTGAATTTTTATAAATACCATCAAATTGAATACTTACCTTTTTATCTTCTCCCTTTTTTAAATAATTAAAGTTTTTTCGATACCATCCTATTCCAGTTGGTAAAAAAGCTCCTGCAGTTCCAGATGGGTTTATACTGTCATAAGTTCCCTCAATACTCCAATCGTGGGGTAGATTTAATTTTCTCCAGTCTTTATCATTAAAATCAGGAGTATATGCATTTTTAAAATCACCTAACTTAAAACGCCAATCAAAATCAAAATCTATAACCTTTCGCGGAGAACTAATTTTATCAGAAGTTTGAGAGTAAGAGGAAAAAGAGCTAAAAATAAATAGACTCAGATAGTAAAGAATATATTTCATAAATAATTTATGCTAAATCGAGTAAAATTGAATAAACTATTTATCTTCTAATTGTTTCATTCTAAATTTTTTAATTTCTGCTTTTGTATGTTCTGACCTCATTATAGTTTCTATTTTATGAACAACTTCGGGGTACTTATTTGCTACATTATAAAGTTCTTGAGGATCTTTATCTAAATCGTATAATTCAATTTTCATATTTCCTTTAAAGATGTTTTTCCGAATTCCTTTCCAATTACCCGTTCTTACAGCTTGTTGCCCTTTATAAGCAGGAAATTCCCAATATAAAAATTCGTGATTTTTTTGATTTTTTGACTTATTTAACAAAGTTGATAAAAAGCTAATACCATCAATATTTTCAGGAATATTTGATTTAACTAACTCTGAAAAGGTAGGTAAAACATCCCAAAAAGCAGAAATGTGATCTGTTTTACTTCCGGATTTAATATGCCCTGGCCAGCTGGCTATCATGGGTACTCTAATACCGCCCTCATAAGTATATCCTTTTGTTCGTCCTCTTTTATTTAAAAAAGGACCAGCGCTATTAAAGTATGCTGCATCTGTTCCTCCAGTATAAGAAGGGCCATTGTCTGATGTGAAAACAATTATTGTATTATCATAGATTTTTAAATCTTTTAATTTTTGTACAATCTCTCCTACTTGATCATCAAGATAAGATATCATACCTGCATACGTCGCTTTAGGATATCTGTTTGGGAAATAACCTTTGTTTCCTGAATAAGGTTTTTCATCACCAAAAATTTTCACGTATTTTTCAACATATTCATGAGGTACTTGCAATGGTAAATGTGGCAAAGGTGTGGCATAATACATAAAAAAGGGTTGCTCTTTATTTTTTTCAATAAAATTCAGAACTTCTGTTTGCATTTTTGCTGGTGCATAGTCTTGTTGAGTCCATTTTTTATAGCTATTCAAGTCCAAGGAATCAGCTCCTACATCTAGTTTTTTATGAGTTCTTGGGAATATTTTTTCATTATTCAACCAAATTTTATTTTCATTTTTCCATAGAAATTGAGGGTATAATTGATGTGCCTGACGTTGACAATTATAACCATAAAAAAAATCGAAACCATTTTTATTTGGAATTCCTTCAGTTAACGGTCCACCGAGACCCCATTTTCCAACAACAGCCGTTTTGTATCCTGCTTTTTGCATAACTTCTCCGAGCGTAACGGTGCTATTTAATATAGGTCGCTGACCCTCAAGATTTGGGTCTTCCAAAACTTTTTCCATATCCCATACATTGCCTCTTTCTGACCACTCATCATTACCTCTTATGCGAGCGTGACCTGCGTGTTTACCCGTCATTAACATGTATCGTGAAGGAGCGCAAACAGGAGCTCCGGAGTAGTGTTGGGTAAATAACATTCCATTTGAAGCCAAAGCATCAATATGTGGAGTTAGAATTTTCTTTTGGCCATATACACCTAATTCGCCATAACCTAAATCGTCAGCCAAAATATAAATGATGTTTGGTTTTGTTTTATAATTTTGAGAATTACAGTTAGCAAAAAACATAAAAGCGCTCATCATTAATATAAAACATTTCATCATAATAGGTCTTTTTAATTTATTTAGTTTTTAGAATTGTAGTAAAAAGAATACAAACAAAAATAGGAATATATTTTATAGCTTAGAACAAGTTATAATCAGTCAAATTTTAAAAATGCATACCAAATTCTTCTGTATTCTTTGATAGATTCCTCTAAACACTACAAATGAAAGAGGGAGATTTAATCTATCAATTTGACAGTTTAATATTTGAGGGTTGCAAGATTGATTATATTAACCCCTATATTGAACGAATAGGAACCAAATCACCCTCTAATTTAAATTAATTTTGATGTATAATTAAAGATTATTGAGGCTTCATATAAAAGAAAGAAGTCTAATTTTTTTGAAAAGAACTAAAGCTAAATATTTTAAGGGCCTAATAAGACGTTTTATTATATCTAAACTAGTTATTGAATTAAGTGAATCATAAGAGAAATAAAACTACTTCTTTATTAAATTGGATTAAAATGAAAACGAGTAAAACCTCTTTTTTTAAAAGCATATTAACTATTATTTGTACTTTTTTTCTCGTAATTAAAGGACAATCTCAAAATAAGGTAATTAAAAAACCAAACGTAATTGTTATTTATACAGACGATCAGGGAGCAATGGATTTAGGTTGTTATGGTTCAAAAGACATTTATTCCCCTAACATAGATAAACTTGCAAAGGAAGGTACACGGTTTACTCAAGCTTATGTGGCAGCGCCAGTTTGCGCACCGTCAAGAGCAGCCTTATTCACAGGGAAATACCCTCAAAATGCAGGGGTATCAAAAAACACTTCGGCTTCGCCAGGTTCTCCCGGCTTACCGAAAGGTCAAAGCACGATGGCTACACTTTTTAAGTCAAACGGTTATCATACGGGGCACATAGGAAAATGGCATTTAGGAATGAGTGAGGGTAGTAGTCCTAATGCGCAGGGTTTCGATTATTCTTTTGGACATTTAAGAGGATGTATAGATAATTATTCTCATTATTTTTATTGGGAAGGTCCCAATGTACATGATTTATATGAAAATGGAACAGAGGTGTTTTTTGATGGTCAGTACTTCCCTGATTTAGCCTCAAAAAAGGCATTGCAGTACGCTGAAGATCATAAAGACAAGCCATTCTTTATGTATTATGCTATTAATATGCCACATTACCCTTATCAACCTACAAAAAAATGGAGAGATTTTTACAAAGATGTTGAAAAGCCAAGGGGAGATTATGCGGCATTCATTTCTACAATTGATGAAAGAATAGGATTTTTAATCGATAAATTAGACGAATTAGGAATACGTGAAAATACTATCATTGTATATCAATCAGACAATGGATATTCAACAGAAGTTAGAGCCTCAAATGGTGGCGGAAATTCTGGTCCTTATAGAGGTGCTAAAGGCAGTCTTTTTGAGGGGGGGATTAGGTTACCAACTATAATTAATTGGAAAAATCACTTACCGCGTAATATTGTTAGTGACCAGTTTTTAATAAACACAGATTGGATGCCTACTTTGGCTAAATTATGTGATCTAAAAAACATTCCAAATGATTTTGACGGAATAGACCTTTCTCATATGATCCAGAATCCGACTACAAAATCGACAAGAACCAGCGCATTTTGGAAATACGGCAACCAATGGGTGGTTAGAAAAGGAAATTGGAAACTAATGGGTTTCCCCAAAGATACATCCCACAAAGGGATATTAGATTTAGAAAATGATGCCATCTTTCTGTCGGATTTAAGTAATGATGTCTCAGAAATGAATAATCTGGCAAATAAACATCCCGATATTGTTAAAGAACTGATTGCGGATTTTATTTCTTGGGAACATGGTTCTGATGATGAGGTTCCAAAAGAGCAGAAAAAGATTGCTCATTTAGGAAGAACAGGAAAGATTATTGCTAAAAAAGAACTTCATAATAAATATAAAAATATTCAAGTACTTCTTGATGGGAAGAGAGGTTTTAAAGATCATAGTACAGGACAATGGATTGGTCAAGAAGGCAAAGAATTAGAATTTATTATTGATTTAGAGGAGTCTAAATCCATTTCTTCTCTTGGTATTGGTTACCTGCATTCGCCATCAAATTGGATCTATATTCCACAATTAGTTGAAGTAAGTTTTTCTAATGATGGGCATTCTTTTTCTAGCGATAAAAAAGTTAGTGGTTCTTCGAAATTTTCTCAGATTGATAGCTTTACAGGTTTGCTAGTAATTGATGCAAATCCAATAGCAAGATTCATTAAAATAAATATAAAAGGTATTGATGAAATTCCAGAGTATAATCCAGGATCTGGTAATCCGGGATGGTTTTTTATTGATGAAATTATTATTAAATAAAACAGAAAATGACAATTAAAAAGACTTTTACTTTATTCAATTTAACAGTTTGTTTATTTTTTTTATTGATACTGTGTGGTTGCAATAGAGAACAAAAAGAAACCGAAAAAAAACAGCCAAATATCCTCTTTATTATGTCAGACGACCATACTTCTCAGGCTTGGGGAATTTATGGAGGAGTATTAAAAGATTATGTTCAGAATACAAATATATCAAGGTTGGCAGATGAGGGAATTGTCTTAGATAATGCATTTTGCACTAATTCTATTTGTGTACCCAGTAGAGCAGCTATTTTAACGGGACAATATAGTAATAAAAATGGTGTATACACATTAAGTGATGCATTAGAAACAGATAGCCTCAATATTGCTAAAGTGCTTCAAAAAAATGGTTATGAAACAGCTATTATTGGTAAATGGCACTTAAAGAAAGAGCCTACAGGTTTTGATTATTACAATGTGCTAAATGATCAAGGAAGATATTGGGATCCTATTTTAAAAACCGTAGACAATTTTAATAAAACTTCTGAGGAATGGGATATTCATAAAGGATTCTCTACTGATGTTATAGCCAACCTATCTTTAGAGTGGTTAAAAGACAGAAAAGATGATAAGCCTTTTTTATTGATGACACATTTTAAAGCAACTCATGAGCCATTTGATTACCCTGAAAGGTTTAATGATTTGTATAAAAATATTGATGTTCCTGAACCAGCATCTCTATATGATTTCTCACCCAAAACTACAGGAAGAACTTTTAAAGGTCAGAAACTAGAGACATTAGCATGGCGTTATGAGCAAGCTTCAGATGACCCTGAAAAATGGTGGTGTAAATATCCTGGTCTACCATTTTATACCAAAGACATGGATAGCCTAGAAACAAGGAAACAAGTTTATCAAAAATTTGTAAAAGATTTTATGAGATCAGGTGCTGCTATTGATGACAACATTGGAAAAATTTTAGACTATTTAGAAAAGTCTGGACAAGCAGAAAATACGGTGGTAATTTACACTGCAGATCAAGGTTATTTTTTGGGAGAACATGGGTTTTTTGATAAACGTTTAATTTATGATGAATCTTTAAGAATGCCATTTGTTATTCGTTATCCGAAAGAAATTCCAGCGGGAAAACGATTGGACGATATTATTTTGAATATCGATTTTCCGGCACTTTTTGCAGATTACGCAGGCGTTGAAGTCCCTAATTCTATGCAAGGAAAAAGTTTTAGAAAAAATTTAATTGGTAAAACTCCACATAATTGGAGAAAATCTGCATACTATAGATATTGGCAACATTACCCGGAAAGACCAGGGCATTTTGGTATTAGAAATGCAAACTACAAATTAGCTTTCTTTTATGGACAATCATTGGATATGACAGGTTGTTCTGATCAAGCAACAGAACCTGCTTGGGAGTTTTACGACATGGTTAAAGATCCTAAAGAAAACTATAATGCATATAATGATCCTACATACAAGGAAATTATTTCTGAAATGAAAGTAGAGTTAAAAAAACAACGCATTTTATATGAAGATACGGATAGTAATTACCCAGTAATGCAAGAAATTTTTAATAAAAAATGGAACTGAAAATTTAAAAGAGGTATTGCTTCATGTTTTAATGAATAAAAGGGATTCATAGACAACTAAAAGGAAAGATACAATAAAGAGAATATAAATGAAAAAACAGGTATTAATTTTTACTATTATTTTTATCACTAAAATATTAAATGGGCATGCCCAAAATTCTAATCCTTTTAATAATTACAAAGATTATATTGAGAACGAACAATTTATTAGTGAAAACAAATTAGATGCGCATGCCTCTTTTACTTCTTACACCAAGGAGCAACATGCATTATCATTCAACATTAAAAACGCACATTTTTATAAATCTTTAGACGGTATTTGGAAATTCAAATGGGTGAGAAATCCTAAAAACAGACCAACTACTTTTATAAACCCAAATGAGAATATTGAAAATTGGGATAACATAAAAGTACCCTCAAATTGGGAGGTTGAAGGTTACGGAATTCCTATTTATGTAAACCATCAATATGAGTTTGCTGATTATAAAGCTCCGGTAGCCGATGATATGGAATTTGTTGAGGGGATATATCCTAAATACCCAGGAAAGGTCCCAAACAACTATAATCCTGTAGGTTCTTACCGTCGTAATTTTACTATTGAAAATGATTGGATTGGCAATGAAATATTCTTACATATTGGTGCAATGAAATCTGGTGGTTTTGTTTGGGTTAATGGTGAATATGCAGGATATTCACAAGGAAGTAAATTACCTTCTGAGTTTAATATTACAAAGTTCGCTAAACAAGGAAAAAATACAGTAGCATTTCAAATATTTAGGTGGACTGATGGCTCTTACTTGGAGTGTCAGGATTTTTGGAGAATAAGTGGTATAGAACGAAGTGTGTTTATTTATGCACAGCCTAAATTACGAATTGAAGACTTTAATAGTATTGCGTCTTTAGAGGATTCAAACAAAAAAGGAGTACTTGATTTAGACATTACCCTTAAAAATCATTTTGAAGCCAATAAAAAAGGTGAAATCACCTATAAGTTATTAGATCAAAATAATAAGATTATTTCAACTGAAATATCAAAGTTTAAAATTTCAGCTTCAAAGAAATTAACTGTAAATTTTAAGTCGACTCTTCATAATATAAAACAATGGAATGCAGAGCATCCTAATTTATATCAGTTAGTTATAGAACTTAAAGATAAAAAGGGAAAAACTCTCGAGGTAACCTCTTCAAAAATTGGATTTAGAAACATTGAAATAAAAAATGGTTTATTATTATTAAATGGAAAACGCATTACTTTAAAAGGGGTAAATGCGCAAGAGACAGATCCTGACACAGGCCATGTTATGTCTGAAGAAATGATGCTAAAAGATATCAAACTTTGGAAGGAAAATAATATTAATGCTGTGAGATTAAGTCATTATCCAAGAGGTCGAAAGTTTTATGAATTGTGTGATTTATATGGTATTTATGTTATTGACGAGGCTAACATTGAATCTCATGCAATGTATTATGATAAATATTCACTTGCAAAAAAGCCAAACTGGGAGAAAGCTCACGTAGATAGAATGGTTAGGATGGTAAAAAGAGACAAAAATCACCCTTCTGTAATTATTTGGTCTATGGGAAATGAAGCAGGAAACGGCGTAAATTTTCACGCAGGTTATAAAGCTATTAAATTTGCTGATAAAAGCAAAAGACCTGTTCAGTATGAACGTTCTTATAAAAATATTGATGGAAACACCTTTGATATGGATTCAAACACTGATATTATTGTACCTCAATATCCATCTCCAGCTCAATTTGAGAGAGTAGGAAGATCTAAAACAGACCGACCTTATATACCAAGT
Organism: Polaribacter sp.; assembly: GCA_029252865.1. Lineage (GTDB taxonomy): Bacteria > Bacteroidota > Bacteroidia > Flavobacteriales > Flavobacteriaceae > Polaribacter. The sequence goes on along the minus strand of JAQXAP010000121.1, from coordinate 8,023 downwards.
GAATATGCTCATGCCATGGGAAATAGTACTGGAAATTTTCAAGATTATTGGGATATTATTGAACAATATGATAACTTACAAGGAGGCTTTATTTGGGATTGGGTAGATCAGTCTATTTGGAAGACTGCTGAAAATGGAGAACGATTTTATGCCTATGGAGGAGATTATGGTAATAATATGCCAACGAATAATACGTTTTTAAACAACGGTCTTGTTTTTCCTGATAGAAGTCCACACCCCGGTTTGTACGAAGTAAAAAAGGCCCATGAATTTATCAACTTTAAAGAAAAAGGGGTAAGTAATAATAATGAATTAAGAGTTTTAGTTGAGAATCTATATGATTTTACTAATCTAAACCAATTTAATATTATTGCTACGATTAAAGCTGATGGTGAGACTTTAAAAACGATTAACACAGATACGATCTCTGTTGAACCGAATACTGGAAAACTGATGAGATTGAGTCTTAAAGGAATTGAATTTAAGAAAAACACAGAGTATTTTGTACATTTTTCTGCAATTACGAAGAACAATTGGCAATTATTACCAAAAGGATTTGAAGTAGCAAGAGAACAAATTCCGTTGTCGTATAAAAATACGTCTAAACGTATTTTATCTCAGGAAAATTCTGAATTAAAAGTTGAAAAAAATAGTGAAATTGTAGCATTTTATAATGACATACTTACAATTCAATTTGATACAACAAAAGGTAGGATTACTTCCTACATCTATAAAGGAAAGCAACTTTTAAACAATGGAAAAGGCCCAAAACCTAATTTTTGGCGCGCTGTAACGGACAATGACTTTGGTAATAAAATGCAATTTAAAAACATTGAATGGAAAAAAGCCTCCTTGTTTTCAAAAGTTAAAAGCACTTCAATTAAAAAAGATTCTTTAGGGGTTATTTTATTTAATGTTGTGTATGAACTGCCAGGTGTGGAAACTACATTTGAATCTGAATATTCTATCTATGGAAACGGTGTGGTTGCCATTAATAATAAATTGAACAAAACATCCTACAAAGGGGATGCTCCTCGTGTAGGAATGCGTATGCAAATTCAGAAAAAATATGATAATATGATGTATTTTGGAAGAGGACCTTGGGAAAATTATCAAGACAGAAAAGCATCTGCATTTGTTGACTTGTATACTTCAAAAGTCAAAGACCAATACGTTCCTTATATACGTCCTCAAGAAAACGGATATAAAACAAATGTGCGTTGGGCGGCTTTTTCAGATGCAAATAATATGGGATTATTGGTAGTTGCAGACAATACTATAAAAGGACTAGGAATTAGCGCTTTGCACATGGAAAATGAGGATTTTGACACAACTGATGGACTTAATTATGGTTCAGGTGTTCAAATTGACGATGAGTACCGAATTGATGGAATTCCTGAAATAAACGGATCAAAGCATACCATTGATATTAAAGAAAAGAATTTAATTCAACTCAACATTGATTTAGAGCAAAGAGGTGTTGGAGGAGATGACAGTTGGTATGCAAGACCTCAAAAGAAATATCAAATTAAGGGTTATGAAAAACATTCTTATCGTTTTTTCCTAATTCCTTTTGAAAAAAGCTCAAAAGAAGATCTAATAGAAACAAGTAAAAAATATATAAACTAACATAAAAATGCGACAATTTTTATCAATCCTGTTTACTTCTTTAATCGTATTCTCATGTAAAAATGATTCTAAAAAACTTAGTGATAAAACGTTAAGTAAACCAAACATTATATTGTTTTTGGTAGATGACATGGGATGGCAAGATACTTCGGTTCCTTTTTGGAATAAAAAAACGAGTCTTAATCAAAAATATGTAACACCAAATATGGAGCGTCTAGCAAATCAAGGAGTAAAATTTACTCAAGCTTATGCAACTCCTGTTTGCACTCCTACAAGGGTTAGTTTAATGTCTGGGATGAATGCTGCAAGGCACAGAGTAACAAGTTGGACATTGAGACGAGACACTGATATGGTAAAACCTCCTAAGGGACTAAAATTACCCAAATGGAATTTAAATGGCGCGCAACCAACTGATGGTATTAATCAATCTGTACATATTACACCATTACCACAAATATTGAAGGACAACGGTTATTTAACAATTCATGCAGGGAAAGCCCATTTTGGTGCTATCGGAACCCCCGGTGCTGATCCAACAAACCTTGGTTTTGAGATTAATATTGCAGGGCATGCAGCCGGTGCTCCCGGAAGTTATTATGGAGCTAATAATTTTGAAAATTCTAAAAGAAAAGAAACTATTTGGAATGTTCCTGGGTTAGAGAAATACCATGGTCAGGATATTTTTTTAACAGAAGCGATTACGAAAGAAGCAATTTTCGCTATGGATGTTGCTATAAATAAGGAAGCTCCTTTTTATTTATACATGGCTCATTATGCCGTACATACGCCCATACAGGGCGATTCGAGATTTGAGCAAAAATACGTAGACAAGGGTTTTGATCCTAAAGAAGCTAAATATGCTTCTATGGTTGAGGGAATGGACAAGAGTTTAGGAGACCTTATGGATTACCTTGATAAAAAAGGAATTGCAGATAACACCATTATATTATTTATGTCAGACAATGGAGGTTTAAGTGCTTATGGACGTGGCGGAAAAAAGCATACACACAACAAACCTCTGTCAAGTGGAAAAGGTTCAGTTCATGAAGGTGGTATTAGAGAGCCAATGTTGGTGAAATGGCCAGGAATAACAAAACCGAATTCTTCAACGGATAGAAAAGTTATTATTGAAGATTTCTTCCCTAGTATTTTGGAATTTGCAGGAATTTCCAGTTATAAAACTATTCAACAGGTAGATGGTAAAAGTTTTATCCCTATTTTAAAAGGTAAAAAAATTAATGACTCCGAAAGAGCTTTATTTTGGCATTTTCCAAATAACTGGGGTAAAAATGGACCTGGAATTGGTGCCTCTAGTGTTATCAGAAAAGGGGATTGGAAATTAATTTATTATCATATTAATGAGCGTTTTGAACTTTTTAATATTAAAAATGATATTAGCGAAATGACAAACCTTGCCTCTACAGAGAAATTAAAAGTAACATCATTAGCAGCGGAATTAGGTAATTATTTAAGAAGTGTTGATGCCCAAATGCCAACCAATACAAATACTGGAAAGCTAGTTCCTTGGCCTGATTCACAAAAATAGATATCGAGACTTTTATAAGTAGGCTTCTTTTAATAAACCAGATGTTACAGTACAATGGTAAACAGGTTATTTTTGATGGATATATGACCGATGTGCTTGGAGATAAATCTGTTTCTTACATCGAAGAACATCAGAATGAACCCTATTTTATGTATCTTTCTTACAATGCTGTTCACACACCAATGGAAGCAAAGCAAGTACATTTAAAAAAATATAAAGATCATCCCAGAAAAGAATTGGCTGCAATGACTTGGTCATTGGACGAAAATATTGGAAAATTAGTCGACAAACTTAAAAAAACCAAACAGTTGGGTAATACCTTAATTTTCTTTTTGAGTGATAATGGAGGTGCGCATACAAATAGTTCAAGTAATGGACGGTTAAAAGGTTTTAAAGGTAATAAATTTGAAGGAGGCCATAGAGTTCCCTTTTTAATTCATTGGCCAGAACAACTAAAAGGGAATCAAAAATTTGATGGTTTAAGTTCTTCATTAGATATTTTTACTACAGCCTTGGCTGCAGCAGGTATTTCTAAAGATAAAAGTTTGAGTCTAGATGGTGTAAATTTATTACCTTATTTAAAAGGAGAGGTTACGGGGAATCCTCATGATAAATTATTTTGGAGAAAATTAAATGAAGCTGCTGCTCGAATAGGAGATCATAAACTTGTTCGACTGCAGGATTATGGAAGTACATTGTACAACTTAAAAAATGACTTAGGGGAAACTTCCGATTTAACGAAATCGGATACACTGACTTCTAGGAATCTTCACAAAGCATTAGAATTATGGGAAAATGGATTAATAGATCCTTTATGGGATGAGGAGGAATGGATGGATGTAACGTTCCATATTCAAAAAAGATTAATGCAAAATAAACCAATACATTATAAAACCCCGGAAGCAATGAAAAAGTATTTAAAAAAACAATCTATTAGTTTAAAATAAAGATATGCAAAAATTAAGTTTTAATTTCGTTTTTTACCTGCTATTTGCATTAGTTTGTGGTAGTTGTGAAAACAGTTCAAATGAAATAAAACAATTACATTTAACACAACCTAATATTGTGCTTATTTTAGCAGATGATTTAGGTTATGGAGATTTAAGTTGCTATGGTAGTAAAAGAATCAATACGCCAAATATAGATAAAATGGCAGGTGAAGGTCTTAAATTTACTCAATTTTATGCTGGTTCTGCTGTTTGCACTCCTACTCGAGTTAGTATTTTAACGGGTCAATATCCATTACGGTTTAATGTTTCTGCACATTTTAATGATCGTGAAATGTTTTTAGATAACGATGTTTTAACCATTCCAAAAGTGCTAAAAAAAGAAGGTTATACTTCTATGCATATTGGTAAATGGCACTTAGGGGGTTTGAATGAGTCGCATGTTTTAGATAGAAATAACAGCATGCCTGGGCCATTACAACATGGGTTTGATCATTATTTGGCTATGCTTGAAGATCCTATTTACCGAGGCTCTGCTATGCGGGAAAAAAGATTGTATAAAGATGCAGGTAAAAATTTGGTAAAAGATGATGTTTTATTAACGCCAAACAATAAACATTGGACCACAATAAAATTTGAAGAGGCTAACAAGTTTATTGAAAACAGTGCAAAAGAAAAGAGACCATTCTTTCTTAATTTATGGTTAGATGCACCACATGCACCATACGAGTACTCAGAAAAAGGAGTTATGGATCAATACAATGACCGAGCTAAAGGTCAAGATTTATTATATAGAGGCATGGTTTCTCATTTAGATAAAGGTGTTGGAGGTGTTTTAGCAAAACTTAAAGAGTTAAATATTGATAAAAATACAATCGTAATTTTTACTAGTGATAATGGACCGGCATATTTAGGAAGTCCTGCTCATTTTAAAGGAAGAAAAACAGATTTTCATGAAGGTGGTATTAGGGTTCCCATGATCGTGTGGTGGCCAGAAACAATTACCAAAGGAACTGTTAGTAATGAAATAGCCAATACCATAGACTTTCTACCTACTTTTTTAAAATTAGCTCAAGGAACCCTCGATAAAAATTCGCCTATGGATGGTCTAGATATTACACCTATTTTATTTGAACAAAAACCACTAATAGATAGAAAAACCATGTTTTGGGAAATAGCTACTAAATATAAAAGAAGTGGCAACTATGTAAACGTGACAGATATTAGGTTAAAACCTACCGCCAACCAAATAGCCAGAAAAGGACCGTGGAAATTATTAGCAATTGAGGGTGTACCTCAGGAGTTATATAACATGGATGAAGATCCATATGAAAGATGGAATTTATTAGATACTTACCCCGATATATCCAAACAACTATCTAAAGAACTAACTCAATGGTTAAATGCACCAAGAAAAGAACAACCTTATTAAAATGATGAAAATAGCAACTTATAAAATTATTGTTTTAGCTCTATTATTTATGACAGTAATGAGCTCTGCACAACAAAAAAAGGAATCTTTAAAACCAAACATTCTATTTATTTTATCTGAGGATATGAGTACTGACCTGGAATGTTATGGAATGTCAGCCGTAAAAACTCCTGTTTTAAATTCGTTGGCTGCAACGGGTATTCAATACATGAATGCATATGGTAATAATTCTATTTGTTCTCCGAGTAGATCTAATATGATTACAGGAGTGCATCAAAACATTATTAATGCGCAACATCATAGATCAAATAGAAAAGTACCGCTAATTGCGCCATATAAACCAATTACGTCTTATTTAAGAGAAGCGGGATACACTTGTATTATTGGAAATAAAATAGTGAAAGGAGGCTCGCAGAAAATAGATGTTAATTTTAAACACAAAGCAGTTGGGCCTTGGGATGGTATTAATGAATTTGGATTATTTGATAAGAAAAATGGATTTAATGAAGAAGATCAACCTTTCTTTTCTCAAGTAACTCTGAATGTTACTCATAGAGGAGACTGGTGGAGTGCAATTAGATCAAAATCAACCCATAAAGTAAATCCAGCGGATGTTGTTTTACCACCACATTATGCAGACACACCCCTAATACGCTTAGATTGGGCTAAATATTTAGACCAAGTGGAATATATGGACTATCAAGTTGGATTGTTATTAGCTGATTTAGAACAAAAAGGAATGCGTGACAATACCCTTATTATTTTTATTGGAGATAATGGTCGTTGTAATATCAGAGGAAAAGGATATATGTATGAACCTGGATTACATTTACCTCTAATTGTAAATTGGCCTGCAGGAATTACTGGAGGAAAAAAAGATACACGTTTGGTGGCATCTGTTGACGTAGCTGCAACAATTTTAGAAGCAGCTGGTTTAGAATTACCAGATTATATGACGGCAAGATCTATTATAGCGGAAAATAAAAATCCAAGAGAATATATCTATTCCGCCAGAGATTTATGGGATGAAATTTTAGAGCAATCTAGAGCCATTACTACAGCTAAATATCGATATATAAAAAACAATATTACAAGCCAATCTCATGATGCGCATCAAGCATATCTCGAGTTTCATAGACCGGCGATTCATATTATGCGAAATTTAAAAGAGAATGGAAAATTGACTGAGGTACAAGAGCATTTCTTTGAGGACACCAAGGAACCTGAGGAGTTATTCGATATTATTAACGATCCATTCGAATTGAATAATTTGATTAGTAATCCAAAGTATCAAGAAGTTGCAAATAAAATGAGAGACCATTATAATAATTGGAATTCTAAAAATCATGATTATGGACTAGACTCAATTAATTGGAAAAATTGTCCACCACCCAATGCAGGTGCTATTATTAAATGGTTAAAAAAAGAAAAACCAGAAATAATTGAGCAAATGCGTCAAGGAATTGAGCCTGGATTTGGAAAAATAAAAAAACAATTTAAAAAGAGAAAAAAACAATAAATGAAAATCTGTTTTTTGTGGACCTACTAGATTCAACTCCCTTTTAGGAAAATTGAATTGTAATATTGATATCTAAATTCAAATATTCAGATAAATTAATTAAATTGTAAAATTCAATAACGAAACACCTAGATTTCTGGTTAATAAAATTATCGCCAAATAAAAAGAATTAACATTTTTGATCTATCATATTCAATAGAATAATTCCATATTCTTTGACTATTTAAAAGCTTATTAAAATTGAGACTTTATATCTTTATTATATTTTTATGTCTTGTACACGTTTCTTTTTCACAAATAGAGAAAAACGGATATGATGAATATGAATTTGATGTTCATAAGAAATTAATTAAAGAACTTTATAGTCCTTTAACGATAAAAAGTATTCGGAAAACACAGCTGGATAAAGCCTTAAAAGAACATATTTTTACAGGTAATCCAATTAAAGATTCTATTATTAAATTAAATCTTTATAGTTCTTACTATTATTATAAAAAAGATTTAATTAACCGATTAAAAGTACAATTAAAATTAGTTATTCATTATTCAGATTTCTATGTGCCTTATATTAGACCTCAGGAAAATGGTTATAGAACTGAAGTGAGAAATGTAAGTTTTATGAATAAGGCAAAACAAGGAATTCGTATTAAAGGAACACAACCAATTTCTTTTTCTGCACATCACAATCCTATTGCAGATTTTGATCCGGGAAATATTAAAAAACAGCTTCATACTTCAGACATCAAACCTAAAGAATTAATATACTTAACTTTAGATTATAGGCAAGTTGGTGTAGGAGGCGACAATAGTTGGAGTAAAGAGGGTTTGGCTGATCCACAATACAGAATTAATTCTAAAAAATGTGATTATAGTTTCACTATAAGTCCATTATAAAATTTAGCAATCCATTTAAATTTTACAGAGACTATAAATACATACAGATGAAAAAT
>JAQXAP010000173.1 GCA_029252865.1 Polaribacter sp. | reverse complement strand
TTGTGCTATGGTTTTGTCATTTTCCATGACTAATTTTTCTATTTCATCCTTAGATAAATCTAACGAGAGTTCTAACGTAAAACGCATTTTCCCATTAAAAGAAATAGGATAATTTTTAGCACTTTCTACTAAATAACTTGCGTTAAAAACAGGAAAATCAGCCGTAGAAATACTTTCTTTATGTCCTAACAAATTCCATAATTCTTCTGCCATGTGCGGCGCATAAGGCGATACTAAAATTGCTAAAGGCTCTAAAATTGAACGCTTGTTACATTTTAAAGTAGTTAATTCGTTGACAGCAATCATAAATGTAGAAACAGATGTATTAAAAGAGAAATTCTCGATATCTTCTTCTACTTTTTTAATGGTTTTATGTAATGTTTTTAACTCATCTTTTGTTGGTTCTGTCTCTGAAACTTCAAACGCTTCTCCGTTGAAGTATAGTTTCCATAATTTCTTTAAGAAAGATGACACTCCAGAAATACCAGAAGTTTTCCAGGGTTTTGCTTGTTCTAAAGGGCCTAAAAACATTTCGAATAATCGTAAACTATCTGCTCCATATTCTTCACAAATAGCATCAGGATTTACAACGTTGTATTTAGATTTAGACATTTTCTCGACTTCTCTACCAACTTTATAAACTTCATCTTCTAAAATGAATTCGGCGTTTTTATAATCGTTGTTTAAAGCATGATTCTTAAACCCATCAACATCTAATTCATCAGAAGAATTCACCAAAGAAACATCAGCATGAATAGCTGTTTTAGTAATCATTACTAAATCTGCAAAATTAGGATCTAAAAACTTATTATCTAGTAAGTAATTTTTCACAACAGTTTCAAATTCATCATCAGAATTAAATAAATTTTTAGAAACAATTATTGTTGGTATCTTCGCTATAACATCATCATTAGATTTTTCATCAGAACAACCACATCCATTTTTCACAAAAGCAGTAGCTTTATATACGAATGCAGAAGTTCCTAAAATCATTCCTTGATTAATCAGTTTTTTTGCAAACTCATCTACAGGTACAATTCCTTTATCGAACAAGAATTTTTGCCAAAAACGGGCATACAATAAATGTCCGGTTGCATGTTCTGATCCCCCGATATATAGATCTATTTCTTTCCAATATTCTAAAGATTCTTTACTAGCAAATGCATTGGCATTTGTAGCATCCATGTATCTATTAAAATACCACGAACTTCCTGCCCAACCGGGCATTGTATTTAGCTCTAAAGGATAAACAGTTTTATTTTTTAACTTATCATTAGAAACAACTTTCTTAGCACGAGAGTCCCAAGCCCATTTCGTTGCATTTCCTAATGGCGGTTTTCCATCTTCTGTTGGTAAGTATTTTTCAACTTCTGGCAATACAATTGGCAAATGTTCATCAGCAATCATTTGAGGCATTCCTTCTTTATAATATACAGGGAAAGGTTCGCCCCAGTAACGTTGTCTACTAAAAACAGCATCACGTAATCTATAATTTATTTTTCCATATCCAAAACCTCGTTTTTCCATTTCAAAAATGGATAATTTTAAAGCTTTCTTGTAGGATAATCCCGATAAAAAATCTGAGTTTGTAATTTTAGTCCCCTCTTTATCTGTATGAGCCTTTTCAGAAATATCTATGCCTTCAAAAATATTAGGAATCGGGATTCCAAAATGTTTTGCAAAATCATAATCACGCTGATCTCCGCAAGGAACTGCCATAACTGCTCCTGTTCCATAACTTGCCAAAACATAATCTCCAATCCAAATTTGTACTTTTTCACCCGAAAATGGATGAATTGCATAAGCCCCTGTAAACACACCTGAAATGGTTTTTACATCTGCCATTCTATCACGCTCAGAACGTTTTGCCGTGGCTTTAATATAAGCCTCTACTGATTTTTTTTGTTCTTTAGTAGTAATCTTAGAAACCAACTCATGCTCGGGAGCTAAGGTCATAAAACTTACTCCATAAATTGTATCTGGTCTGGTTGTAAAGACATTGATCTTATATTGATTTGTCTTTTCGACTAAAGCGATTTTTTTCTCAGTTTTTTCAATCGTTTTTGGAAATTGGATTGCTGAATTAATTTTAGTAACTACTTGAAGTACATTTTCTATTACTTCTTCGTTTGTAAAACGGATTACATTAAAACCTTCATTATTAAAAAATTCAGTTCGCGCTTCTTCATCCTCTTTACCAGAAAATTCAACAATTATATTTTTTGTAATACATACATAGTCTACCACAAAAGCACCAATTGTGTATTTTTTTCTGAATTTTGATGTTCCTTTTTTATTCTTTAATTCATCCCAAAGAGTTGTTTCGGCCTGTGATAAATTCTGACGTACTTCCTTTAAAGCTACTAATTCTTTGTAGGTTAATTTTACTTCAGAAGATACTTTCTCAGAACCATTATCAACATTAAATGAAACCATTGCACCTTGAGACCTTCCAATCCAATTGGTTTGAGAATCTTTTAAAGGTTGTGGCCAATCAATTTTTTCTAGTCCATCCAACAAACGTTGAGCGTATGCAGAAATTCGCATGGACCATTGCGTCATCTTTTTACGAATAACAGGATGGCTTCCCCTTTCTGAAACTCCATTTATAATTTCGTCATTTGCAAGAACAGTGCCTAAGGCAGGACACCAATTTACTTCCGTATCAGATAAAAATGTTAAACGATATTTTAATAAAATTCCTTCCTGCTCCTTGTTCGAAAATGCATTCCATTCATCCGCAGAAAAAACAGTAATTTCTTCATCTGCCACTGCCTTTACAGAGGCATTTCCTTCTTTTTTAAAAGTTTTAACTAACGCAGATATATCCTCAGCTTTATCTGTATTTATATTGTACCATGAATCGAAAAGTTGAATAAAAATCCACTGAGTCCATTTATAATATTCAGGACTTGAAGTTCTCACCTCTCTGCTCCAATCAAAAGAAAAACCAATATTATCTAATTGTCTTCTATAAGTTGCAACGTTTTCTTCGGTTGTTTTTGCTGGATGTTGCCCTGTTTGAATTGCATATTGTTCTGCAGGTAAACCAAAAGAATCATATCCTTGAGGATGCAAAACATTAAAACCCTTATGACGCTTATAACGCGCATAAATATCACTTGCGATATACCCTAAAGGATGTCCAACATGCAAACCCGCTCCAGAGGGATAAGGAAACATGTCTAATACATAATATTTAGGCTTCTCCGATTCATTATTGGCTTTAAATGTTTGGTTTTCTGCCCAAAATTTTTGCCATTTCTTTTCTATTGCTAAGTGATTATATTGCATTATTTATTCTTTTAGAAGCTGCAAATTTACGTTTATTCTTTTTAAGCATGAAACTGATTTCTTTTAAATTAATTGCATAAAAAAAGTCGAGATTTCTTTAATATGAAATCTCGACTTGATATGTAAGCTTTGAAACTATTATTTCAATTTCTTCTTAACTGCTACTTCTTTATAAGGTTCAATAATATCACCTTCTTGAATATCATTGAAGTTTTTGAGTTGAAGTCCACAATCAAACCCTTTACCTACCTCTTTCACATCATCTTTAAAACGTTTTAACGATGTTAAACTTCCGTCATGCACAACAATACCGGCTCTAATTATTCTAATTTTAGAATCTCTAAATATTTTACCGGACATTACCATACAACCTGCAATATTACCAACTTTAGATATTTTATAAACTTCTCTAATTTCTACATTACCACTAACTTCTTCTTTGATTTCTGGAGATAACATTCCTTCCATCGCATCTTTTAAGTCATTGATAGCTGCATAAATAATAGAATATGTTCTGATATCTACTTCTTCCCTATCTGCAATAATTCTTGCATTTCCTTGAGGACGAACATTAAATCCAACAATAATTGCATCTGAAGCTGTTGCTAATAAAACATCACTTTCAGTAATTGCTCCAACTCCTTTGTGTATAATATTTACTTGAATTTCTTCTGTCGATAATTTTTGGAAAGAATCTGTCAATGCCTCTACAGAACCATCTACATCTCCTTTTAAAATAATATTTAATTCTTTAAAGTCACCTAATGCAATTCTACGTCCAATTTCGTCTAACGTTAATGTTTTCTGAGTTCTTACAGATTGCTCTCGCTGTAATTGAGATCTTTTCGATGCAATTTGTTTTGCCTCTCTTTCATCTTCAAAAACAACAAATTTATCTCCTGCTTGAGGTGCTCCATCTAAACCTAAAATGGATACCGGGGTTGATGGCCCAGCTTCTTTTAGGTTAGTTCCTTTATCATCAAACATTGCTCTTACTTTTCCACTGTGTTTACCTGCTAAAAGGTAATCACCGATTTTTAAAGTTCCTGCTTGAACTAAAATTGTAGAAACATATCCTCTACCTTTATCCAACGATGCCTCAACAACCGCACCAACAGCTTTTTTATTCGGATTCGCTTTTAATTCTAATATTTCAGCTTCTAATAATACCTTCTCTAATAACTCCGGAATTCCCGTCCCTAACTTTGCAGATATGTCCTGAGACTGAATATTTCCACCCCACTCCTCAATCAATAAATTCATTTGAGATAATTGAGTTTTCACGTTATCTGGATTCGCATTTGGTTTATCAATTTTATTGATAGCAAAAATAATCGGAACTCCTGCAGCTTGTGCATGAGAAATAGCTTCTTTTGTTTGCGGCATAATGTCATCATCTGCTGCTGCCACAATAATTACTAAATCCGTTACTTGAGCACCACGCGCTCTCATTGCCGTAAAGGCTTCGTGACCAGGTGTATCTAAAAATGCTATTTTCTGATCTCCAACATTTACTGAATATGCTCCAATATGCTGCGTAATACCTCCGCTTTCACCTTCTATTACGTTTGCTTTTCTTATATAATCTAATAAAGAAGTTTTTCCATGATCTACATGACCCATTACCGTAATAATAGGTGCACGAGTTACTAAATCTTCTGGATTATCAACGACCTCTTCTATAGATTCTTCAACTTCGGCACCAATAAACTCTACCTTATGATTGAATTCCTCAGCAACAATTACTAAAGTTTCAGCATCTAAACGCTGGTTCATTGTAACCATCATTCCTAAGGACATACAAGCAGAAATAATATTGGTTACAGGAACCTCCATCATTGTAGCAACTTCGCTTACTGTAACGAATTCTGTTACCTTTAGTATTTTATTATCTAATGCTTGAGCTTCTAATTCTGCATCAGAGTGCTCTCTATGTGCATCTCTTTTATTTCTACGATATTTTGCCCCTTTTCCTTTTGAAGACTTTCCTTGAAGCTTCTCAAGCGTTTCTCTCACTTGCTTTTGAATTTCTGCTTCTGTTGGTTCTTCCTTTTTAACTGCTGCCGGCCTCGTCGCTCCTCTTCCTCCTCGATTAAATGGAGGTCTTCCACTACCACCTCTATTCTGCGCTGGCCTCACAGTTCTTGTTGCAGCAGAACCCGATGTACCTGCTTTCGTTACAATTCGCTTACGTTTCTTTTTGTCTACGTTTGCATCTTTTTTAACCTCGGTTTTCTTCTTTTTTGGTTTATCAAATTGCTTCAAGTCAATTTTCTTACCTGTAAAGTTTGGACCGTCTAATTTTTTGTACTGAGTTTTAATAGACTCAGCATTTTCTGGTTTAAGCTCTTCATCTTTTTCTTCTGCCTTTAAAGCCTCCTTTTTACTCTTAGGTTTATCCCCAACTTTAGAAACTTCTTTCTCTATTTCAGAAACGACTTTGTTACCTCCTGCTTTTGTGAGTTTGGGTTTTTTAGTAACTGGCACTTCAGCAACAGGAGCCTCAACCACTAATTTCTCTTTAGAAAATTTTTCTATTTTAGTCTCCTCCGATTTAGATTCCTCAGTTTTAGCGGTATCAATAACCTTTTTAGGCTCTTCTTTTACCTCCTCACCTTTAGATGCAGATTTTTTACCGACATTATCAATATCAATTTTACCTACAGTTTTAAGTTCTAATTTATCTGCTTTGGCTTTTAAAACCTCTTCTTTCTTTAACTCTTCCGCTCTTTTCTTCTCTAACTTGGCTTCCAGTTCTACACGAATTGCCTCTTTCTCCTTACGTTTTTCCTCTCCAACTTCTTTAGATGCTGCTTTCTTGTTAGCATCTGTTTCAAAGCCATCGAGTAAGACTTGATAAACATCACCCGAGATTTTAGTAGTCGGCCTCGCTTCTATTTCGTGACCTTTATCTGCTAAATATTCGACTGCTCTATCAAGAGAAATATTTAACTCTCTTAAAACTTTATTAAGCCTCATTGTTTTGCCTACAGACATATATTTTTTTTAACTTTATATTTGTAAAAATATAATTTTTACTTTACTTCTATACTATATTTAATCTTCAAATTCTTCTTTAAGAACTCTTTGAACATCCATAACTGTTTCTTCCTCTAAATCGGTTCTTTTAACCAACTCAGCAACACTTGTCTCTAATACACTTCTTGCAGTATCTAGACCAATCTTTTTAAATTCAGCAATAACCCAATCTTCAATTTCATCAGCAAACTCTGTTAATTCAACATCTTCTTCCTCTAAACCTTCTCTTTGAACGTCTATCTCGTAGCCCGTTAACTCACTTGCTAAACGAATATTAACACCACCTCTACCAATCGCTTTTGATACTTCTTCTGGTTTTAATAGAACTTTTACACGTCCTTTTTTACCATTTTTTTCTTCCTCATACATTTCGATTTCCATTGATGTTACTTTCGCAGGACTCAATGCTCTTGAAATGAATAATTGTTCGTTTTTGGTGTAGTTAATAACATCTATATTCTCATTCCCTAATTCTCGAACAATACCATGTATTCTAGATCCTTTAACACCAACACATGCTCCAACAGGATCTATTCTATCATCATAAGAATCTACAGCTACTTTTGCTTTTTCACCTGGTATTCTTGCAACTCCTTCTACAGTAATTAAACCGTCGAAAACTTCTGGAATTTCTTGTTCGAATAGTTTATTTAAGAACAATGGAGATGTTCTAGACAATATAATTGCAGGTTTATTACCTCTTAATTCTACTGTTTTTATAACACCTCTTACAGAATCTCCTTTTCTAAAAAAATCTGATCTTATTTGTTCACTCTTAGGCAATACAATTTCATTTCCATCATCATCTAGTAGAATAATTGCATTGTGGCGTATGTGGTGAACTTCAGCACTGTACAACTCTCCTTCAAGTTCTTTAAATTGTTTGAAGATATTTGTACTATCGTGCTCATAAATTTTAGAAATTAAGTTCTGACGTAATGCCAAAATTGCTCTTCTTCCCAAATCAACTAACTTCACCTCTTCAGATACATCCTCACCTATTTCAAAATCTGGCTCAATTAATCTCGCTTCTGCTAATTCTATTTCTTCATTATCATCTTCAGAAAACCCATCTGCGACAACAACTCTATTTCTCCAAATTTCTAAATCTCCCTTATCTGGGTTGATAATGATATCAAAATTATCATCAGACCCAAACTTTCGTTTTAAGGTAGCTCTAAAAACCTCTTCTAAAATAGACATCAAAGTTACTCTGTCTATACTTTTATTATCCTTAAACTCTGAAAACGAATCAATTAACGCTATATTCTCCATTACATTCTTTACTTAAAATACAATCTTCACTTTTGCCTCTATAATATCTTTATAAGCTATCGTTGCTGCTTTACTTACAGTAACTTTCCCTTTACCAATTGGTTTTGGTTCCCTTGCTTTCCAATTTAAAACAATTTTTTCTTCATCTACTTCCACTAAAGTGCCCTCAAAATCTTCTATCGAAGTTTTCACTTTAAGTATTCTGTTAATATTTTTTAAATATTGTCTCTTTACTTTTAAAGGATGAGAAATATCAGGTGTAGAAACTTCTAATGAAAAATCTTCTTCTTCTCTATCAAAATTATCATTTATACTTCTACTTATTCTAATACACTCGCTTAATGGAGCACCATTGTCACCATCTACTGTAATGTGAATTTTGTTGTTTTCGGATACCACAAAATCTATCAAATACAATGATTCATTCAATGACAATGCTTCGTTTACTACATTTTTTACCTTTGTTTGGTCCATTTTTAATATTAAAATAAAGTATAAAAAGAGGGGCTTTTAAGGCCCCTTCTTTCTTCATTTACATTAAATTTCGGTGCAAATATACAAATTGTTTACGATTTAACCAAAGTATATTTGGCTCTATATTTACAGAATATAATCTGTGCTAATAAAATTACATGCTTTTTTGTCTAATAATTCTTGTAAAATGGCACTATTATATTCTGTATCTTTTGCGGCAACAAAGGTTCTTATAGAAAAAGAACGCAATGCATCATGAACACTTAAAGTTGCAACCGCAGAATCTTTTCTACCTGTAAAGGGATACACATCTGGCCCTCTTTGAGAAGCACTATTTAAGTTTACTCTACATACTAAATTCACTAAAGTATCAATTAACGGTGCTAAAGTTTTTACTTGACTACCAAAAACACTTACTTGTTGACCATAATTAGAAGCTGCCATATCATCTAAAGGTTCTTGTATATTTTTAAAAGAAACAATAGGCACTAATGGGCCAAATTGCTCTTCTTCAAAAATTCTAGAATCTTTAGAAACTGGATAAAGAACAGCAGGATAAATATAATTTTCTGATGTTTCTCCTCCTTTTTTATTAATAATCTTTGCTCCTTTTTCTATAGCATCATCAATTAATTCTTGAATATATGCCGGTTTACCAGGTTCTGGTAATGGTGTTAATTTTACACCTTCCTCCCATGGATTACCAAATTTTAATGCATCTAAAGCTTTTGTAAAACGCTTATTAAACTCGTCTACAATATGTTCATGTACATACAATATTTTTAAAGCTGTACAGCGTTGTCCATTAAAGGAAACACTACCTGAAATACATTCTGAAATTGCTAAGTCTAAATCTGCATCCGGTAATATAATTCCTGGGTTTTTAGCTTCTAAACCTAAAACCAAACGTAGCCTGTTTTTTTGCGGATGGTTTTCTTGAATAGCGTTTGCAGATTTACTATTACCAATTAACGCTAAAACATCTACCAAACCTGTTTGCATTATTGGCGTTGCCAGAGTTCTACCTCTTCCGTAAATAATATTTACAACGCCTGCCGGAAAACTATTCTGAAAAGCCTCTAATAACGGCGACAATAATAGACAACCGTGTTTTGCCGGTTTAAAGACGGTTGTATTTCCCATAATCAAAGCAGGAATCAACAACGCAAAAGTTTCATTTAAAGGATAGTTATAAGGACCTAAACACAAAACAACACCCAATGGACCTCTTTTAATATGTGCATAAACTCCGCTATGTTTCTCAAACTTTGCAGAATCTCTATCCATTTGTTTGTAATCTTCAATAGTATCGTAAATGTACGCCACAGTTCTGTCAAATTCTTTTTCTGAATCTGGTAAAGATTTTCCGATTTCCCACATTAACAATTTTACTATTTCTGCTCTTTTCGTTTTCATTTGAGCAACAAACTTTTCCATTGCGGAAATTCTACCTTCTACCTTCATTGTTGGCCATAAACCCTGACCTCTATCATAAGATTTTACAGCTGCTTCTAAAGCATTAAGACCCTCTTCCCCTGTTAAATTTGGCACAGTTCCTAAAAGTGTTGGTTGGTATTCTTTTGTAGATGAAATTGTAGAATACACATTTACAGTTTCTCCTTTCCATTCTTTTAATTGACCACCTACTAAATAAGTATTTTGATTTACAAGATTAGTTACTTTGTAACAATCTGGAATTTCTTTAAAGTTTGTTTCCATAATTATATTTTAAACAAATAACCTACAAATTTGATAGACTATTTGAATTTTCAAAATTAAAGAAAAAATATCTACAAACTATCCTTTTCTATGTTGGAAAACAAAATTTTCAATTTAAACTAAAAACTGAAACAAATCTGGCTTATCATTTATGTAATCGCCAAAGAAATTAGCCTTTTTCATTCTTTTAATCAAAGGATGTAAATCTTCAGAATATTTTAACTCTAAACCAACAACGGCAGACCCATTTGTTCTGTTATTTTTTTTTGTGTATTCAAAATGAGTAATGTCATCATTTGGACCTAAAATTTCCACTACAAACTCTTTTAAAGCCCCTGCTCTTTGAGGAAATTTTACAATAAAATAATGTTTTAAATTAGCGTACACTAGAGCACGCTCTTTAATTTCTGCCGTTCTTGTAATATCATTATTACTACCACTAACAACGCAAACTACATTCTTTCCTTTAATTTCTTCAGAAAAAATATCTAAAGCAGCAATACTAAGAGCACCTGCAGGCTCAACCACAATTGCATCTTTATTATAAAGATCTAAAATTGTTTGACAGACCTTACCTTCTGGCACAGTAATTACTTCCGTTAAGTTTTGACTACAAATAGCAAAATTTAAATCACCTACTTTTTTAACAGCTGCTCCATCTACAAAAGGATCAATTTGATCTAAAACTATATTTTTCTGATTTCTGATAGAGGTCAACATAGAGGGAGCTCCTTCTGGCTCAACACCTATTATTTTGGTTTCTGGTGACAAATATTTAAAAACAGAAGATAGTCCCGCAGATAACCCCCCTCCTCCCACAGGAATAAAAATATAATCTATTTTTTTATCTGTCTGACTCAGTATTTCTAAACCAACTGTTGCCTGTCCCTCAATTACTTTCTGATCATTAAAAGGATGAATAAATATTTTATTTTTAGCATCACATTCTAATTTTGCTGCATTAAAAGCATCATCAAAAGTATCGCCTTCAAGAACAATGTTTATAAAATCTTCACCAAACATTTTTACTTGGTTAATTTTTTGGTTCGGAGTTGGAGATGGCATAAAAATAGTACCTTTTATTTGTAATAACTTACAAGATAACGCAACTCCTTGTGCATGATTTCCTGCACTAGCACAAACAATTCCTAGTTTCTTTTCGACATCATTTAAAGAAGACATTTTATTATAAGCACCTCTAATTTTGTACGAGCGAACAACTTGTAAATCTTCTCTCTTAAACAAAATTGTTGCATCTAACTCTTTAGACATATTAAAATTTTTACCTAACGGAGTTTCAAAAGCAACTCCGCTTAAGTTCTTTAAGGCAAATTTTATACTCTCTAAACTGGGATAATAAATTTGTTCTGTTTGCATGGGTCGAATATAAAAAGAAAACCTGTCAGATTTTGAGATCTGACAGGTTTTTATAATAATAACAATATTATTTATGCAGTTTTTACAACTTGCATTGCTGTCATAGAGGCTCTTAGCCTTTCTCCTACTTTTTCAACTGGATGGTTTCTTATAATAGCGTTAATCTTAATTAACTCTTGGTTATCAACTCCATTTTCTGAACTAAATGATTTACCAATTACATTTGTAGAAACTGTTTTCATAAATTCAGTTAGTAAAGGCTTACATGCATGATCGAATAAATAACAGCCATATTCCGCAGTATCAGAAATTACACGGTTCATTTCCGCTAATTTCATTCTTGCAATTGTATTTGCAATTAAAGGAGTTTCGTGCAAAGACTCATAATATGCAGAAGCATCAATAATTCCAGACTCCGTCATTGCTTCAAAAGCTAATTCAACACCAGCTCTCACAAAAGCAACTAATAAAGTTCCGTGATCAAAGTATTCTTGTTCTGGAATTTCTTGATCAGTAACTTTTTGCTTTTCAAATGCAGTTTCTCCAGTTGCAGCTCTCCAAGCTAATAAATTTTTATCGTCATTAGCCCAATCTTCCATCATTGTTTGAGAAAAATGACCCGTCATAATATCATCCATATGCTTTTGAAACAATGGACGCATAATATCTTTTAATTCTTCTGAAATTCTGAAAGCCTCAACCTTAGCTGGATTTGACAATCTGTCCATCATATTAGTGATACCACCATGCTTTAAAGCTTCAGTTACAGTTTCCCAACCATATTGAATTAATTTAGCTGCATATCCAGGTTCAATGCCTTCTTCAACCATTTTATCAAAAGATAAAATTGCTCCTGTTTGCAACAAACCACATAAAATAGTTTGCTCTCCCATTAAATCAGATTTTACTTCAGCAACAAACGAAGATTGTAAAACTCCTGCTTTATGTCCTCCAGTTCCCACTGCGTAAGCTTTCGCTTCTGCCCAACCTTTTCCTTCTGGATCATTTTCTGGGTGAACTGCAATTAGCGTAGGCACCCCAAAACCTCTTTTATATTCTTCCCTAACTTCAGATCCCGGAGACTTTGGTGCCACCATAATTACAGTTAAATCTTTACGAATCTGCATTCCTTCTTCAACGATATTAAAACCATGAGAGTAAGACAAGGTAGCTCCTTTTTTCATTAACGGCATTACCGCTTTCACAACATTTGTATGTTGCTTGTCTGGAGTTAAATTAATTACTAAATCAGCACTTGGCAACATTTCTTCATAGGTACCAACGTTGAAGTTGTTTGAAGAAGCATTGATGTAAGACTGTCTCTTTTGCTCAATAGCCGCCTGTCTTAGAGTATAAGAAATATCTAAACCAGATTCTCTCATATTTAAACCTTGGTTTAAACCCTGTGCACCACAACCTACAATAACAATTTTCTTTCCTTTCAAAGCCTCAACTCCATCCTCAAACTCTGAAGACTCCATAAAACGACATTTTCCTAATTGCTCTAATTTTTCTCTTAATGTTAATGTGTTAAAATAATTTGACATTTTTATTTATTTAGTTGTTGTATGTTTCTAATAATGTTGAAATTTTCATTTCTTCTTTTGTAACTGAAATTAGGCCCGACCTCGTATATTGCATAATACCAAAAGCACTTAATTTGTCATATAACGCCACTACTTCTTCTTTTCTTCCTGATTTTTCAAGAACAAAGAAATCTTTATTTACAGTGACAATTCTTGCGTAACTTTCTTTAATTATATTCTGAATTTGAGGTTCTTCAAACAACAATTCAGATTTAATTTTAAATAATCCTGATATTTGATAAATAATTTCATCGAGATCATGATAGTAAGCCTTAATAACCTCTACTTGTTTCTCTATCTGACCGATAATTTTCTTTACATTATCTTCTCTCATATTTACTACAAATATAAATTTAGAAACACCCTCAATTTCTGACGGAGAAATATTTAAACTTTCTATATTTATGTGTCTACGTTGGAATATTGCTGAAATTCTATTTAGCAAACCAATATTATTTTCAGAGTAAATAGATACTGTATATAATTTTTTTTCTGAACTCATTTTATTCTAGTCTTATATCTGAAACACTTGCTCCTGTTGGAATCATTGGGAAAACATTTCCTTCTTTTTCTACGCAAACCTCTAAAAAGTAAGCCTCTTTGCTTGCCATCATTTCGGCAACGGCATCCGCTAACTCTTCTCTTTTAGTTACTTTCTTAGCCTTTATATAATAACCTTCTGCGATTGCAACAAAATTTGGGTTAATCATTTCTGTTGATGCATAACGTCTGTCAAAAAACAATTCCTGCCATTGGCGAACCATCCCTAAAAAATCGTTGTTTAAAACGACCACTTTGACAGCTGCTTTTTGCTGAAAAATAGTTCCTAATTCTTGAATTGTCATTTGATAACCACCATCACCAGAAATAGAAACAACTTCTCTTTCGGGAGCAGCCATTTTAGCTCCAATTGCTGCTGGTAAACCAAACCCCATTGTACCCAAACCTCCTGAAGTAATATTACTTTTCGTTTTATTAAACTCGGCATATCTACAAGCAATCATCTGGTGTTGACCAACATCAGTTACAATTGCGGCATTTCCTTTACTCTGAATATTAATTTCTTTTAACACCTCAGCCATTCTAATCCCTTTCGTTGAGGGATATAAATCATGTTTAATTACTTTGTCATATTCAATATTGTATAACTCTGTAAATTTGTGACACCAATCTGAATGAGTATTTTCATTTAACAAAGGCAACAATAAATCTAAGTTTGTCTTTGCATCACCTAAAACTGCTACATCTGTTTTTACATTTTTATCTATCTCTGCAGGATCAATTTCAAAGTGAATTACCTTGGCTTGCTTTGCATAAGTAGCCAATGTACCCGTAACACGATCATCAAAACGCATACCTATCGCTATTAAAACATCACATTCGTTTGTTAATTTGTTTGGAGCATAGTTCCCATGCATTCCGACCATACCGACATTTAGAGGATGTGATGTTGGAATAGCAGAAGCCCCTAAAATTGTCCAAGCAGCTGGAATACCAGATTTTTCGATTACAGATTTAAGCACTTCCTCCGCCTGACTTAATATAACTCCTTGTCCCCAAACAATTAACGGTTTTTTGGCTGAATTTATTAATCTTGAAGCATCTTCTAACGAAGCTAAATCTGTTTTAGGTATTGGATTATAACTCCTTACTTTGGTGCACTTTTCATAAGAAAAATCTAATTTTTCTAATTGCGCATCTTTTGTTACATCAACTAAAACAGGTCCTGGTCTTCCACTTTTTGCTATGAAAAAAGCTTTTGCCATTACAGCAGGAATATCCTCAGCTTTGGTTACTTGACAATTCCATTTTGTAACTGGTGTTGAAATACCAACAATATCTGTTTCCTGAAACGCATCACTCCCTAATAAATGAGAAAAAACCTGTCCTGTAATACACACCATTGGTGTAGAGTCTATTTGTGCATCTGCAATACCAGTAATTAAATTTGTTGCTCCGGGACCAGACGTAGCAATTGCCACACCAACTTTACCCGAAATCCTTGCATAACCCTGCGCAGAGTGCGTTGCACCTTGCTCATGACGTGATAAAACATGATGAATTTTATCCTGATATTTAAACAACTCGTCATATACTGGCATAATCGCTCCTCCAGGATATCCATATATTATTTCCGTACCTTCTTCAATTAAGCATCTTACAATTGCTTCACTTCCAGAAATTGTTTCTGTAACTTTTATTGAAGTTTCTTTATTTGTTATGGTTTGTGTTGCCATATTATTGTATGTTTAGATTTTCACTTACGTAAAATTGCTCTTTTTTTACTCGTCCGTTATACAGCCTTTAGATGCTGATGCCACCATTTTAGAATACTTATACAATATTCCTTTTTTATGCTTTAATGCTGGTGCCACCCATTTAGTTTTTCTTTCTGCAATTTCTTCATCAGAAATTAAAACATTAATGGAATTATCTTCTGCACTAATTCTGATTGTATCTCCAGTTTCTAAAATTCCAATTGTCCCACCTGTTTGCGCCTCTGGTGTAATATGCCCAACCACAAAACCATGAGTTCCTCCAGAAAAACGACCGTCTGTGATTAAGGCTACAGATTTACCTAGACCTGCCCCCATAATTAATGAAGTTGGTTTTAACATTTCCGGCATTCCCGGACCACCTTTTGGACCAACACATCTAATTACAACTACGTCTCCTCTTTCCACATCTCCATTAATGATACCTGAGTTAGCCGCTTCCTCTCCATCATAAACAACAGCTTTTCCTTCAAAAAATAATCCTTCATTTCCAGAAATCTTTGCAACGGCTCCTTCTGACGCCAAGTTTCCATACAAAATCTGCAGATTTCCCGACGACTTCAATGCTTTATTATCTGGAAAAATTACATCTTGATCATCAAACTCCATTGCTTCAACATGTGCTAAATTTTCTGCTAACGTTTTACCTGTAACGGTCATGCAATCTCCATGCAAATAACCGCTTTCTAACAAATATTTCATAATTGCAGGCGTACCTCCAATACCATGAACATCTTCCATTAAGTATTTTCCTGATGGTTTTAAATCAGCAATTAAAGGTGTTCTATCACTTACTCTTTGAAAATCTTCCAGTGTAAAGTTAATATCTGCAGCATGTGCAATTGCTAAAAAATGTAACACAGCATTTGTAGAACCACCTAAAGCGTTTACTATTGTAATTGCATTTTCTAACGATTTCTTAGTTATTATATCCAAAGGTTTTAAATCTAACTCTAAAAGATTTTTAATAGCAACAGCAGTTCTTTCTGCTTCAGATAATTTATTTGGATTTTCTGCTGGTATTGACGAGTTATATGGCAAAGCAAAACCCATACATTCTATTGCAGAAGCCATTGTATTCGCGGTGTACATACCACCACAGGCTCCCGCTCCTGGAATTGCTCTTTTTATAACCTCTCTATACTCCTCTTCATCAATTTCTCCCGCCATTTTTTGACCTAATGCTTCAAAGGCAGATACAATATTTAATTTTTTACCCTTATAATTTCCAGAAGCGATAGTACCTCCATACATCATGATAGATGGGCGATTCAAACGCAACATTGCGATCACTGCGCCTGGCATATTTTTATCACAACCAACCACCGAAACTAAAGCATCATAACTCTGAGCATTCATCACCGTTTCAATTGAATCTGCAATAATATCTCTAGAGGCTAATGAATAGTTCATACCAGAAGTCCCCATTGAAATACCATCTGAAACTCCAATTGTATTAAACCCTAAACCGACTAAACCAGCAATATTACTTTCAACCTTGACCTCTGCAGCTAAATTGTTCAAATGCATATTACATGGGTTACCATCATAACCAGTACTCGCAATTCCTATTTGCGCTTTTTGCATATCTTCATCAGAAAAACCAACCGCATATAACATTGCTTGTGATGCTGGTTGAGATTCGTCTTGCGTTAATCTGCTACTATGTTTGTTTAGTTTCATTTATTGATTTCTTCGTTTTGTTGACTAAATTATTATATTTCGCGTTTTTCGTTTCATAAAATTCAACACAATTCTTTAATTTCAGATGTTAAAAAACATATTCAATTTGATGTAAATCAATGTTTTAACCTTGTTTTATTATGATACTCAATCATTCAAATAAATGCAATAAAAAACCTTCCATTTTTACAGGAAGGTCGATTTTAAATTTTATGTTATAAATATCGCTTCCTCATCAACTCGCAATAATTACGATGACAATTAAAATTGAAATGATATTTGTGATTTGTCTTTTCATTTTGATAAACAGATCTTGAGAAAATGATTTTAATTTTCCGAATTTAAATTAAATAATAGTACTTTGACCCATATAAATATTTTGAAAATTCAGATTACTATCCTCTTGATTGGTAATATAATCGGCAATAAAGTCACCTACTTTTGAAGTAGAAGCCGAATACTGGTTTTTTACTTTTAAATCTTGAGTTGTAATTCCTAAATCTAATGACTTTTCTACAGCTCTTTGAACTGCATCTGCCTCATCATGCAAACCTAAATACTCTAACATCATTCCTGCTGATAAAATAGATGCTAAAGGATTTGCAATATCTTTTCCTGTTACCTGAGGATATGTTCCGTGAATTGGTTCAAACAAAGCATTGTTCCCGCCAATTGAACTAGAAGCGAGTATACCTATAGAACCCCCAGCCACACATGCAACATCAGAAATAATATCTCCAAAAAGATTTTCTGATAATATAACATCAAACTGTTTGGGGTTTAAAATAATCTGCATAGCAGCATTATCCACAAACATAAATTCGAGAACTACATCTTTGTAATCTTTGGCAATTTCTGCAACAGTTTTTCTCCATAAACGAGAAGTTTCGAGAACATTTGCTTTATCTACTAAAGTCACTTTTTTCTTTCTTTCTTGAGCCGCCTTAAAAGCTAAATGAGTTATTCGTGAAATTTCTTTAGTCTCGTATGAAGAAACGTCATAAGCCGATTTACCATCTTTGCTTAATTCTTTTTTTCCAAAATATATTCCCCCAGACAATTCTCTATAAATAGCAATATCTGTTCCTGAAATAATCTCCTTTTTAAGAGGAGAGTTTTTCACTAATTTTGGATAAGATTTTACAGGTATTACATTGCAAAATAAATCTAGTTCTTGCCTTAAACGTAAAAGTCCTTGCTCTGGTCTAATTCTTAACGTTGGATCATTATCATACTTTAAATCTCCAATTGCTCCAAATAAAATTGCATCTGCCTTTTTACATGTTTCAACTGTTTCGTCCGGCAATGGGTCACCAGTTTTTTCAATTGCACAAGCTCCTATTTGAGCTTCTTTATAAATAAAAACATGATCATACACCTCAGCAATTGCATCAAGTGCTTTTTTTGCCTGATTGGTTACTTCTGGACCAATACCATCCCCAGGTATAATTGCAATTGTATATTTCATTATTTAAATATCATCTAGAAGATTCTTTTTTCAAAGATAGCTGATTATTTTAAATAATTATGTTTAAAATTGGCTCCAATATACAAGTGTAAAAAAGTTTTAAACTATTGCAACCTTAGAATCCTTACTCACCAATTTCATAATCGCATGAATATCGTCATCTTTAACTTCTTTTTGTTTATCTGCAATTTTTAAAAACTCTTCATAAGCGATATCTAGTTGCACTTTTGTTAATTCGTAACCAATCTTTTTTGATCTATACGCCAAAGCTGCTCTACCACTTCTTGCTGTTAAAACAATAGCACTCTCTGTTACACCAACATCTTCAGGATCCATGATTTCGTATGTTTCTCTATTTTTTATAACACCATCTTGATGAATTCCAGAGCTGTGAGCAAAAGCATTTGCACCAACAATTGCTTTGTTTGGTTGCACAGGCATCCCCATGCTTTCACGAACCATAATACTTGTGTCATACAATAATTTTGTATTCACACTTGTTTCTAAGTTTAAATACGGATGTTGCTTTAAAACCATGACTACTTCTTCTAAGGCTGTATTCCCAGCTCTCTCACCAATACCATTGATAGTACATTCAATTTGACGCGCCCCATTAATCACACCTGCAATTGAATTTGCAGTTGCCATTCCTAGATCGTTATGACAATGACAAGATAAAGTAACGTTTTCAATGCCTTTTACGTTTTCTCTCAGGTATTTCATTTTTGCCCCATATTCTTCGGGTAAACAATAACCTGTTGTATCTGGAATATTTAACACTGTTGCACCGGCTTTTATAACCGCTTCACAAACCCTTGCTAGGTATTCATTATCTGTTCTACCTGCATCTTCTGCGTAAAATTCTACATCTTCTACAAAAGATTTTGAATAAGCAACGGCCTTAACAGCTCTTTCTATAACCGCTTCTCTAGATGAGTTAAATTTGAATTTTATATGAGAATCGCTTGTTCCAATTCCTGTATGTATTCTTGGATATTTTGCGTGCTTTAAAGCCTCTGCAGCAACTTTAATATCATTTTCTACCGCCCTAGTTAAACCGCAAACTGTTGCGTTTTTTACGATTTTTGATATCTGCGTAACTGAATTAAAATCACCAGGACTTGATACCGGAAACCCTGCTTCAATTACATTAACACCTAATAAATCTAACCTTTCCGAAATCACTAATTTTTGAGCCGTATCCAACTTACACCCAGGAACTTGCTCTCCATCTCTTAATGTAGTATCAAAAATTTGAACTTTATTATCTTGCATATTTTCTGTAAAGATTAACCTATTTATTATCAAATGTATGTATTGAACTTAAAATAAATAGTTATTTTTACAAATAGATACGATTTCTAACATCATTTAAAAAAACTCAAAAACCTAACTAACAGCTTTTTATGAGCAAAAATGCTACATCAATCAGTCAACAAAATGATGCTCTTTTTGTTTTGATTAAGTCCTTAACTAAATCAGAGAAACGACAATTTAACTTATACGTTGGTAGATTAGGAGGAAATGTAGATGCTAAGTTTTTCTCATTATTCAAATTTTTAGAAAAACTAAAAGCATATGATGAAAAGATAATTATCGGAAGTGGAATTGTATCTAAACAACAACTCTCTAACCTAAAGGCCCATTTATACAAACAAATTTTAATTAGCTTACGATTGAATCCTGCCCATAAAAATGTGCGAATTCAAATAAGAGAACAATTAGATTTTGCAACCGTATTGTATCAAAAAGGCCTTTACAAGCAAAGTTTAAAATTATTAGAAAAAGCTAAAAACATGGCTTTAGATAATGACGAAAAAAATATTGCTTACGAAATCGTTGAGCTTGAAAAAGTAATTGAAACACAATATATAACAAGAAGCTTAAGTTCAAGGGCAAATCAACTTTCTATCCAAGCAAAAGAATTAAGCCAAGATAATGTTCTTGCAAGTAAACTTTCTAATCTGTCACTTCAATTATATAGCCATCTTATACAGAATGGATATGTGAAAAATATAGAAGAACTAAAATTTGTTGATAAATATTTCAATGACAGAATGCCCAAATATGACTACAAAAATTTAGGATTTAGAGAAAAACTATGGTTATTCAAAGCTCATTTGTGGCACAGTTTTTTGGTACAAGATTTTTTATTAAGCTACAAATACGCTAAAAAATGTGTCGATTTATTTGATAGTCAAAAATTAATTAACACACATCCTGTTTTCTATTTAAAATCTAAAAATTATCTACTAGAAGCCTCTTTTCTAGTGAAAAAAGTTTCTACTTTTAAAAAAGAATTAAGTCTTTTTGAACATGAAATAGATCACAAATCAATACCAACGAACACTAATACAGAGTTATTAATATTCTTATACTTTTACTCTAATAAGTTACACCTTCACTTTTTAGAAGGTACATTTGAAAAAGGTGAATATTTGGTTGATATAATCAATAATAAAATTGATAAATACAAAAACAGACTGGATAATCATTACATCATTTTACTCTATTACAAGATTGCTTGTTTGTATTTTGGAATGGGTAAAAATAAAATATGTATTGCGTACCTGCAAAAAATTATACGTTCTAAAAATCTTGGTTCAGCCGAAGATTTACAATGTTTTGCCCGTATTTTAAATTTAATAGCACATTATGAATGCGGTTTAGATTATGATTTAGAAAGACAATTTGTAGACACATATAAATTTCTATTAAAAATGGAAAACCTACAAGAAGTACAAAAAGTTTTTCTATCCTCAATTAGAGATTTGAGTGATGTTTTTCCTCACGAAATAAAAAATGAATTTAAAAAGATTCATACAAAGTTGAAGAGATTTGAAAATCACCCTTATGAAAAAAGAGCTTTCTTATATCTAGATATTTTATCTTGGCTAGAAAGTAAAATTCAGAACAAACCGATTGCTCTAATTATTAAGGAAAAAACAAACCAACTCACTAAATAATATTAAAATAATATTTATCCTATTGGTTTTCTAACAATACTGCATAAATTGTCTAAAAACAAGAAATAATCTCTATCAAAAGGTAAAAAAATAAATAATACTACTATTTTTGCTACGTGAATCTATTTCAAACACATACGTCTTCTTCAAAAATTACAAATGTAATTTTTACATCTATGCACACAACTATCAGCATAACTGCAGTAATTACCCTTTAGGGGTTCTACTAAATTCATATTATCTTAGGTTATACATTGTTTCAAAAACAACGAAACAAAATCATTAAAAAATTTAATTACTCTAACTATTCATTTAAAATGAAAGTATTAAAATTTGGCGGTTCGTCTGTCGCAACTTCAGAAAACATAAAAAAAGTCTTAGCAATCATTGATCGTGCTTCTAAAAATAATAAAATTGCGGTCGTAGTTTCTGCTTTCGGAAAAACAACAAATAATTTATTAGCTGGCGCTGATGAGGCTCTAAAAGACATTAATTCTGCAAAAGAAACTTTACAAAATCTCAAAGAGTTACATTTTAATGTTATCGATGATTTAGTTTTTAAAAACAAAAAAGATGTTTCTAAAGAAGTCTCTTCTTTATTTGAGAGATTATCTTCTATCTACGAAGGAATATTTTTATTACAAGAATTATCTGATAAAACAATTGCAAAAGTATCTAGTTTTGGTGAAAGACTTTCTTCATACATAATCGCAAACGCAGCAAAACAGATACTTGATGTAAACCATAAAGAAAGTAGAGATTTAGTAATTACAAATGATGATTTCTTGAATGCTCAAGTAGACTATAAAACTACCAACAAAAATATTAGTTCATTTTTTAAAGAAAATAAACATCAAGTTACGGTTTTAGGTGGATTTATTTCTTCTAACATTGCAAAAGAAACAACTACTTTAGGAAGAGGAGGATCTGATTTTACTGCTTCCATCTATGCAGCCGCTTTAAATGCTGATGAATTACAAATATGGACAGATGTCAGCGGAATGTTTACGGCAAACCCAAGAGTTGTAAAACAAGCATTTCCTATTTCAGAAATATCATATGAGGAAGCTATGGAATTATCTCATTTTGGGGCAAAGGTTTTGTACCCACCAACTATTCAACCTGCATTAAGAAAAGAAATTGCCATTAGAATTAAAAATACTTTTGATCCAGAAAGCGCAGGAACTTTAATTTGTAAAAATCCTGAAAATGAAAACGAAGTAAAAGGAATTTCTCACATAGAAGACATAAGCTTAATTACATTAGAAGGTGCAGGAATGATTGGAATTCCAGGTTTCTCTAAACGTTTATTCGAAACTCTATCGGTTGCAAAAATAAATGTTATTTTTATTACACAAGCCTCCTCAGAACATTCTATTTGTGTAGGAATTTATGAAAATGATGCCATTAGAGCGAAAGATCTTTTAGATGATACTTTTGGTGTAGAAATAGACAAGAGAAAAATAAAGCCAATTATCGTAGAAAAGGAATTGGCTATTATTGCTATTGTTGGAGAGAGCATGAAAAACTATCAAGGTTTAAGCGGCCAAATGTTTAGTGCCTTAGGCCGAAATAATGTAAATATTAGAGCAATCGCGCAAGGTTCATCAGAAAAAAATGTTTCTGCTGTGATTAATAAGTACGATGCAAAAAAAGCTTTAAACATTTTACATGAACAGTTTTTTGAGGAAAAAATAAAACAGTTAAACTTATTTGTAACTGGTGTTGGTAATGTGGGCGAACAATTTTTAGCACAGTTGCAACAACAAAAAGAATTTCTAAAAGAGAACATAAAGTTAAATATTAGGGTTATCGGAATTGCAAATTCCAGAAAAATGACCTTTAATAATGACGGTATTGATCTAAATAATTGGAAAGAGGCATTAGAAAACGGAGAATCAGCAACTATAAATAGTTTTCATCAAAAAGTAAAAGAAGCGAACCATAGAAATAGTGTTTTTATAGATAATACAGCAAACCAAGAGGTTTCTGAAGTTTATGAAAAATATTTAAGAGAAAGTATTTCTGTGGTAACATGTAATAAAATTGCTTGTGCTTCTAACTACAACAATTACAAAACTTTAAAACAAATTTCAAGAAAATACAATGCATCTTTCTTGTTTGAAACAAATGTTGGTGCAGGTTTACCAATTATAGATACACTCAAAAATTTAATTAATTCTGGAGATAGAGTTCAAAAAATTCAAGCGGTTTTATCTGGAAGTTTAAATTTTGTTTTCAATAATTTTAATGAGAATTCTACTTTTCATGATGTTGTGGCAGCTGCTCAAAAAGAGGGCTACACAGAACCAGATCCAAAAATTGATTTAAGCGGAGTCGATGTTGCTCGTAAAATTTTAATTTTAGCAAGAGAAAGTGGTAATAAATTAGAGTTAGAAGACATTTCTAATAAATCTTTTTTAACGCAGGACAGTTTAAACACAAATAATAATGATGATTTCTACGATTCCCTGACTAAAAACGAAGGTCATTTTCAGAAAATATTTAAAGAAGCAGATGACAAAGATTGTCGTTTAAAATATGTTGCAGAATTTGTTGATGGAAAAGCCAATGTTGGATTGCAGCACATTTCTTCAGACCATCCTTTTTACAATTTAGAAGGAAGTGATAATATTGTATTATTTTTCACAGACAGATATCCAGAAAATCCTTTGATTATAAAAGGTGCAGGTGCAGGTGCAGATGTTACTGCCTCTGGTATTTTTGCTGATGTAATTAGAATTGCTAATCAATAAGAAATGGATTATTTAAAAATATTTGCTCCCGCAACTGTTGCTAATGTTTCGTGCGGATTCGACTCTTTAGGGCTCGCCGTTGATGCTATTGGAGATAAAATGTCCTTTACAAGAACCACAGAAAGAGGAGTTAAAATAACAAATATTACAGGCGCAGACTTAACATACAATGTTGATAAAAATGTAGCTGGTGCTGTTGTTAAAAAGATTTTGAATGAATCACATGCTGATTTCGGAATTGAACTAACAATTCATAAAGGTTTTTCTCCAGGAAGTGGATTAGGTAGCTCTGCTGCAAGTGCTGCAGGTGCTGCTTTTGGTACAAATCAATTATTAGGAAATATTTATTCTGATCTCGAACTGACAAAATTTGCCATGTTTGGCGAAGAAGTCGCTTGTGGAAGCCCAATTGCAGATAATGTTTCTGCAGCAATCTACGGCGGCTTCGTATTAGTAAGAAGT
Source organism: Polaribacter sp. (assembly GCA_029252865.1). Lineage (GTDB taxonomy): Bacteria > Bacteroidota > Bacteroidia > Flavobacteriales > Flavobacteriaceae > Polaribacter. Next base: position 2,002 of record JAQXAP010000173.1, on the reverse strand, counting down.
TATACCCCTTTAGAAATTATAAAATTACCAGTTCCTAGTGAACTGAGAGTCGTTGCAATTCATCCACAAATAGAAGTAAAAACTAAAGATGCTAGAGATGTTTTACCCGCAGAAATCGCATTAAAAGATGCAGTTATACAGTGGGCAAATGTTGGAGGTCTAATTAGTGGGTTATACACGGATAATTACAAATTAATAAGTAATTCTCTAGTTGATATTATTGTGGAACCAGCCAGAAAAGGTCTAATTCCGTTTTTTAATGAAGTTAAAAATAGCGCTCTCAATTCTGGAGCTTTAGGCGCTGGAATTAGTGGTTCTGGACCAACAATTTTTGCATTGTGTAAGGGTAATGAAGTTGCTAGTAATGTATACAAAAGCATTGAAGAAAGTTATAAAAAGACTGGAATTGATTTTGAGATGTTTATTTCAAAAGTAAATCCTGAAGGCATAAAAATACTTGAAGAAAAATAACATGAAATATTATAGTTTACATCATAAATCACCAATATCAACTTTCAAAAATGCAGTTGTTCAAGGTTTAGCAAAAGATAGAGGAATTTATTTTCCTGATAATATTACGAAACTTTCAAATCATTTTATTAAAAACATTTCTGATTACACAAATCACGAAATTGCATACGAAGTCATAAAACAATTTGTAGGTGATGAAATTCCCGCTGAAAAATTAAAAGAAATTATTGCAAAAACTGTTTCTTTTGATTTCCCTGTTGTTAAAGTTGATGACAACATCGCTTCTCTTGAGTTGTTTCATGGGCCAACAATGGCTTTTAAAGATGTTGGTGCAAAATTTATGGCACAATGTTTAGAGTATTTCAATAAAGATAATGATGATGAGGTTACGGTTTTAGTAGCAACCTCTGGTGACACAGGTGGTGCTGTTGCAAACGGATTTTTAGGCGCGAAAGGAGTAAATGTTGTTATTTTATACCCTTCTGGTAAAGTAAGTGACATTCAAGAAAAACAACTAACAACTTTAGGTCAAAATATTACTGCGCTTGAAGTAGATGGTGTTTTTGATGATTGTCAAGAGATGGTAAAGACTGCTTTTTTAGATGAAGACATTACAAAAACATTAACTTCTGCGAATTCTATAAATATTGCACGTTGGTTGCCACAAATGTTCTACTTTTTCTTTGCTTATAAAGAATTACATAAAAGCCACAAAGATTTAATCTTTTCTGTTCCTAGTGGAAACTTTGGAAATATTTGTGCTGGAGTCATGGCCCAAAAGTTAGGTTTACCCATCAAACATTTTGTGGCATCTACAAATATAAATGACACTGTTCCTAATTATTTAATGAGCGGGATCTACAAGCCAAAACCATCTAAAGCAACCATTTCAAATGCAATGGATGTTGGTAACCCAAGTAATTTTATCAGAATACAAGAATTGTTTAGTAATGACATAGACACCCTTAAAAGCGCTTTTTCTTCATATAGGTTTACTGATGATGAAACTCGAGCTACAATGACAAAAATATACAATAACTCTAGATATGTTGCAGACCCTCACGGAGCTGTTGGTTATTTAGGTCTAAAAAAGCATGGATTAAAAGAAAATGAATTTGGCGTTTTTCTTGAAACTGCTCATCCTGTAAAATTCAAAGATGTTGTAGAAGAAACTTTACCTGTTAATGTAGAAATCCCTGAACAGATTAAGAAAGTAATCAACAATACTAAAGTTGCCATAAAAGCCTCTACTTATCAAGATTTAAAAGCTTATTTAATGAAATAATTTGAGTTTTTAAATCGTTCAAAATTAGCTTTTTCTAGTTGAACCTCTTATAACTTAGATTAAATCTGAAGACCGAAATAGTTATAAAAGAATCCCTTTCAAACAATAATGTTTAAAAGGGATTTAGTTTTTGTTGGCCTACAAGGACTCGAACCTTGAATGTCGGTACCAAAAACCGGTGTGTTACCAATTACACCATAGGCCAATACTTTAATTCGGGTGCAAATTTAGTTCATTTTACAAAAC
>JAQXAP010000118.1 GCA_029252865.1 Polaribacter sp. | reverse complement strand
TCTTTTTTCAAGTCATATAATTCCCAATATGGTTCCGTAGGTATTTTATGAAATTTATCTTTCGAAGATTTATTTGTAGCATCTAAAGGTAATCCATAAAAGAAAATAAGCTTATAATTTTCTGTTCTAATACCATAATGAGCTGGGTTGTAATGATGTGCCATATGCATCCAATAGCGATAATACATGGAGGTTCTCCAATCTTTACTCGTGTTTCCTTTTACATTCTCTCTAAAACTTTTACCCTGCATATCTTCGGGAACCGTTTTAACTCCTGCATAATCTAAAAAAGTAGGAGCAAAATCAACATTTAAAGTCATATCTGAATTACGTTGATTCGGCTTAATTTCTTTTGGATAACGCATTACAAAAGGCATTCTTAGAGACTCTTCATACATCCAACGTTTGTCAAAATAATCATGCTCTCCTAAAAACTGTCCTTGATCAGATGTATAAATTATAATGGTGTTTTCTGTAAGTCCATTTTCATCTAAGTAGTCTAGCATTCTTCCAACATTTTCGTCAATGGCAGCAGCTGTTCTTAAATAATCTTTTAAATATTTTTGATAGGTAGCACTAACTAATTCTTTGCGAGTCATTCCTGCTGGATCTAGATTACCTGTAGGCCACCTCCCTTTTGTTACTTGATCTAACATATTTCGGGTTGCATATCTATCTGAAATTGAAGACCCGTATTTTGCCCCCTTTAATGGGCCGTGATTTTTATCATCCCATAGGCTTTCTGGTTCAGGAATATGAACATCTTTAAATAATTCTGCATGTCTTTTAGCATATTCCCATAATCCATGAGGCGCCTTGTGATGAGACATTAAGAAAAATGGTTTATCTTTATTTCTACGATCCAACCATTTTATAGTTTGATCTGTTATTACATCGGTAACATAACCTTTGTACTTTACTCCACCTTTTTTATGGTGTTTCCAAGGTTTACCAATTTCTTTTAACATGGGGTTATTGTATTTTCCTTGCCCAGGTAAAACATTGTAATAATCGAATCCAGTTGGCTCTGTGTGTAAATGCCACTTTCCAATTATAGCTGTTTGATAACCTGTCTTTTGTAATATTTTGGCAACATTCTCTTGTTCTTTATCAAAATCATCATCTAATGTTTTAACCCCATTGTTTTGACTATATTTTCCAGTCATAATAACAGCTCTACTTGGTGTGCAAATAGCATTGGTGCAAAAAACATTTTCCATTAATATTCCCTCTTTTGCGATTCTATCAATATTCGGTGTTGGAGCAATATCTTTTAATCTTGAACCGTAAGCACTAATTGCATTTGCTGCATGATCATCAGACATTATATATAAAATATTAGGCCTTTTGTTATCGTGAGATTTATCTACTTTCTTCAATTCGTTTTTACATCCGAGCAGACAAGTTATGAGAAAATAAGCACTAATTAATTTTAACAACCTTAATGAATCCATATTCTTTATTTTAATTTATTTAAACCTTAAGTTATAATTTCGTAGTTCCTTTTCCATTTTTTACTTCAACCACTTTAATTTTATTAGGGTCTTTATAGCCAGATCCATCAAAAACATCTTCTGCCCAAATTTCATGCAATGAAATCAGCTCTTGCACTATTTGAGGAAATTTATCTGCATGGTTTATCTCTTCAGGTTTTTCGTCATTGAGATTTGCTAAATAATATTTTGGCATATCGAATTCTTTCTCTGGATGGTTTGAGAACTTCCCTGTTGTATCATGTCCCTCGTAAATTAATTTCCAGTTTCCTTTTTTTACTGCCCACATTTCTTGCCACATCCAATGAAATACTTCATGGGAAGAACTCGCTTCTTTAGATTTTATAACGGATAAAAAACTTTTTCCATCAAGCTTATTTTCTGGCAAAGGAATTTCTAATATTTCACAAAGCGTTGGTAATATGTCCATGTTTAAAATAGCCTGATCTCTAGATTCATTTTTTGGAAATTTTTTAGGATAACTAATCACAGCTGGAACTCTAAGTCCACCTTCAAAAAAACTTCCTTTTGCTCCTCGCCATTTACCAGTATAGCCACCCCCACCATTACCACCATAACTAACATCCCAATTGTAATAATCTTCTGTTGAATGCCCGTTATCACTCATGTATATGATAATCGTATTCTCTCTCAAATTTAATTCGTCTAATTTAGAAATAACCTGACCCATTCGATTGTCAAAAGTAGTAATCATTGGGGCGTAAGAACTTCTAGGCCATTTTAAATCTTTGTATTCTGCTATGAAAGTTGAATCTGGTTGTTCTGGATAATGAGGTAGATTAAATGGTAAATACAAAAAGAATGGTTCGTCTTTATTTTTTTCTATAAATGTTTTAGCCTCTTCTACTTGCATATCCGGGAAGTACTTCCCATCTTCAAAAATTTCTTCTTTACCTCTATATAAATCATGAAATTGAGGCTTTTGCCATTTTGCATGTAAAAAACGATGTGTATAATAATCTATAAAACCACCTCTAAAACCAAAGAATTCATCAAAACCTTGATCTAAAGGACCGTGATCTAAGGTTGCTCCTAAATGCCATTTACCAACAAGTGCTGTTTTGTAATCATATTTTTTTAAATGCTCTGCAATAGTAATTTCCTTTAAATCCATTACACGTCCTATTTTATCATTCGGATTACACGACGTCCATTGGTTTACACCACTTCTTTGAGGTGCTCTACCGGTTAAAAGCCCCGCTCTTGACGGACAGCAAACGGTATGTGCATATGCTTGCGTAAATTTAATGCCTTCTGAGGCCAAAGCATCAAGATTAGGGGTTTTGATATCTTCTGTGCCATAACATCCGGCATCTAATGTACCTTGATCATCGGCATATATTAAAAGAATATTGGGTTTTTTATTCGTTTTTTTAACAGAGCCATTATTAACTTGTTCTTTTTTTGATAGGTCATTACAAGAAATAATTAAAAATGTTAAAACACAAAATTTAATAGCGTTTGGCAAGAGTTTAAATATCAGTTTCATATAGTTTTTTTTTAAAAATTAGTTTAGGTTTATTAAATAATTGTGGGGTCGTGTGAAAGTAAAAATACTAAAATATTTAAAGAGTAAGGTCGCACTAATCTAACAAAATTTAACACAAAAACTTCAGTAGAATTTTCAAATAAAAAAACAATTTTGTTTTTGATGAAATTGAGTGTTTTTTAATAATAATAGGTATCTTTTTATCAGATAATGATTTTTTAAACAAAAAAAACTTAAGGCCTTCTAAATATTTGTTAATTTTGTGAGTAAGTATTTAGTTTTGAGTAATTAAAATAAAAATATAGTTTTTATTACTTTTAACTCAAAAAATTATATTATTCAAATTCTAATTTTACAAATGTGAATTATCTCAAAATTATAATATTCTTACTTTTATCATCTCAACTTTATGCTCAAAAAACGCATAAAATTCTTCAAACTAAAAATTATAAGTTTAGTAATATAAATCCAGATAAAGGATTATTGGAAAATACCGTGCAAACTATATTTCAAGACTCGCAGGGTTTTATGTGGTATGGAACGCCTAATGGTTTATATAAATATGATGGTTATAATTTTACTGCATACAGAAATAATTATAGAGATCCATTTAGTCTTTCTGAAAATTCGGTTACCGCATTGTTGGAAGACAAAAAAGGATTACTCTGGATAGGTACAGAGAAAAATTTAAATGTATTAGATAGAAAAACAGGTAAATTTTACAGTTATTTAAATTCATATAACGAACAAAAAGCGGCAAATAAAAATATAAAGGTAAACGATATTCTTCAAGGTGACGATGGTGTTATCTGGATTGCTACCAATAATGGCTTGTTTGAAATAATTGAAAATAAGGAAGTTCCGTTTTCTTTCTCCTTTAAAAAAATAGATAAAAAAATAATTTCTACCTTATATATCGCTGTTTTACACAAAAGAGAGAATGGTGAAATTTTAATAGGTACAAGCCAAGGATTAAAAAGAATTTTTCCTAAAATTCAATCAAAGGAATTAATTCAATCAAATGAAAAAATCCACGAGAAAGAGCAAATTAAACAATTTGACAATCAGACCATTATGTCTTTTTTTGAGGATAGAAATGGTGTTATTTGGGTAGGAACAGATCGGGGACTCTTTAAAATAGTTTATAACAAATTTTCTAGTATAGAATTAATTAGTAGAGTATCTCTTAATGGTCTGAAAACGAAGGTTAAAAATATTTCTTCAGACGATAAGGGAAACATTTGGTTTGGTACACGTAATGATGGCTTATTCTTATTGAATACAAAAAACAATAAACTTAAACAGTTCAAAAAGAACGCCAAATCCGAAAGCTCTCAATTAAAAAGTAATTCTATTTTAGATTTATATAAGGATCAATCGGGAATATTATGGATTGGAACATCTACTGGGGGGCTCAGTAAGATAGATTTATTTAAGAAAAACTTTATTCATTTAAAGCAAAATTCAAATGGAAGTGCTAGTTTAAATGATAATATAATTAACGCTTTTTATGAGGAGTCTAATCAAGAAGTTTGGATTGGAACTTTTAATGGAGGTTTAAATAAACTCTTTTTTAAAGATGGAGATATATTTTTTAAAAATATATCATTAAATAGTAAAAAATCTGTCACTGAAAAGGTCTTTTCTTTATGTAAGGATAATTTTGGGTATTTATGGGTGGCAACCAGTTCTAATGGGTTGTATCGTTTAAAGCTCGATAAAAACAACAATATTATTGAAAAAACGAACTTTAATGTTTTAAATACGAACGGTAATCTTGGAACAAATATAATCAACCTTCTATACAAAGATAAAATTGGTGACATTTGGATGGGGTCTTTTGCGGGTAGCGGTTTAATGAGGTTTAGACCTAAAAGACAAGGAAATGACTTACCAATAGTCTCTCGATATAATTCTGCTATTAGTAGTAAATTTAATTTGACTAGTAATAAATTAACAGCCATTTATGAGGATAAAAAAGGGATTTTATGGTTAGGAACTCGAGGAGGTTTAAACAAAATATATCGAGATAATAATAATGAACCTTCTGAAATAATTCAATACGTTCACAAGGAAAATGATCCAAAAAGTTTAATTAATAATGACATATTTACAATTCAAGAGGATTATTCTGGAACAATTTGGATTGGGAGTTTTGGGGGAGGTATTAGTAAAATAGTAAATACAAAAAAAGATGGTAAAACGCACACTCATTTTGTCCACTATGGAGAGCAAGATGGCTTAGCAAGTGACGCGGTTTACGGAATTTTAGAGGATAGTAATAAAAATCTTTGGATAAGCACAAATAATGGGATATCTCGTTTTAACATTGAAAAAAATAACTTTAAAAATTACAATATATCAGATGGTTTGCAAGCAAGAAACTTCAGAAAATTTGCTTTTCACAAAAGTCCTTCCGGAATTTTATATTTTGGGGGAATTAATGGCTTTAACGTATTTCATCCAAACAATATTCTAGATTCTCGTTTTTTACCTAAAACTGTTATTACAGACTTAAAAATTGATAATAAACCAGTTAAAGTTTCTGACACTATTTCTGGTGAAATCGTATTATCTAAAGCTATTAACTTCACTGAAGAAATTGAATTAAAATATCAAAATGGATCATTTTCATTTGATTTTGCCTCCTTACACTTTGTGTCTCCTGAACAAAATAAATATGCATATATGCTGGAAGGCTATGATGATGATTGGATTTACAGCGATGCTAAAAGACGATTTGTGGGGTATTCGAACTTAAATGACGGAAATTATACTTTTAAAGTAAAATCTGCGAATAAAGATAATATCTGGAATGATGATTACACTCAAATAAAAGTGAAAGTTTTACCTCCTTTTTGGAAAACTTGGTGGATGTATATTATATATATATTTTTACTACTCGTTTTGCTGGCTATCTACAGGAATTATATAATTGAAAAAGAAAAGTACAACACCCAAATTAAATTAGAGAAATTTGAAAATGAAAAAATAAAGGAAGTGCACAAGATGAAACTTCAGTTTTTTACCAATGTCTCTCATGAATTTAAAACTCCGTTGACTCTAATATTGGGTCCTTTAGAGAAACTTATAGCATCGGATAAAACAAGTAATTCTGTGAGAGAAATGCTAGTCTTAATGCAACGTAATGCAAATCAATTGTACAAACTAATTCAGCAAGTCTTAGAGTTTAGAAAAATTCAAAATAATGAATTAAAATTATCCGTTTCAAAGATAGATGTCGTTAATTTTTGTAAAGAGCTAACTTCTTCTTTTCAAGTACTTGCGAATAAAAAAAATATTAAAATAGTTTTTAAAAGCAACCAAGATGAATTTATGGATTGGTTTGATTTTGATAAGCTTGAAAAGATTTTTAATAACTTAATGTCTAATGCCTTAAAGTTTACTCCTGAAAACGGTAAAATATCAATTAAAGTATCTGTAAACAAGAATTCAAGAAGTCAAGGTTTGATCGATTTATCAAACAATAATGTTGAAATAATTGTGAAAGATACAGGACACGGAATTCCGCCAGATAAACTGCCGTTCATTTTTAAGCGATTCTATCAAGTGAACTCTCTAGATGGTGATCATATGGGTTCTGGTGTTGGATTGGCGTTAACAAAATCATTGGTTGATCTTCACAACGGAGAAATATTTGTAAGCAGTAAAGTTTCGAAAGGAACTAAATTTATTGTTCGTCTTCCTGTTGCTGTTGAGTATTCTAATATTGATAATGACAATACTGAGTTTTTAGAAGAAAATGAACTAATTGAAGAGGCGGTTTTTGAAACAGAGTTAGGGCCAGTGTTAACTGAAGCTCCTACACTAAACGAAGACGGAGAAATTAAACTGAGTAAACTGCCACTAATTTTAATTGTTGAGGATCAGGTGGATATGAGAACTTTTATTAAAAGTCTTTTATCTGAAACTTATCAAATTATAGAAGCTGCTGACGGTTTAGAAGGAAAGAAGTTAGCTTTAGAAAATATTCCTGATTTAATTATAAGTGATCTTATGATGCCTAAGATGAATGGGAAAGAGTTATGTACAGAGCTAAAAAACAATGAAATAACAAATCATATTCCCATTATTCTATTAACGGCTAAATCATCGATGGAAAATAGAATTGCTGGTATTAGAACGGGAGCAGATGCATATATGTCTAAACCCTTTAACGCAGGTTTTCTAGAAGCTAAAATTGAAAATCTTTTGGAGACAAGGGAATTTTTAAGAAAGAAGTATAAAGATGATGACGATGGCCTAAATTCAGAAATTGTGGGAATTAGTGCTTTTGACAAACAGTTTATTGAGAAGGCAGAGGGCATTATTGAAGTAAATTTAATGAATGCTGAATTCAGTGTGATTGATTTAGGAGCTGAACTGGCATATAGTAGAATGCAATTATACCGAAAATTGAAATCTATAACAGGTTTATCTGCAAATGAATTTATACGTTCTTATAGATTAAAAAAAGCAGCCAGCTTATTAAAAGAAACTCAAATGAATATTACTGAAATATTGTATGAGGTTGGTTTTACAAATCGTTCTTATTTCACGAAATGTTTTAAATTAAAATACGAAAAAACACCTAAAGAATATAGGAAATAGTTTTTTGGAATCGTTTTTTGGAATCGTTTTTTACTTGGTTTAATTATGTGTTCGTGAAACAAAAAACAGGGTTAAATTAGCAATAATTTAACCCTGTTTTATAGTTTACATAATATATATTAAAACCCTGTTCCTGGTTCTTCAGGGCTCTGTGCTTGCGCTTTCTGTGGATTTAATACCAAATAAGTACCCAATGCAGTTAGTGCCGCATATTTACCATAAGTACCAATTTTTTTAACAGCTTCTTTACGAGTAATTTCTTGATTATTTTCTATATTATTTTTCATGATCTATCTTCTTTTAAATTCTCGTTAATTATTCTAAAATTATTTTTTTACTTAATTTTCCTATTGCTGTTTGCACTTTTGCAAAATAAACACCCGCAGCTAATTTCGGTAAATAAATATCTTTATTACCATTAGCTTCAAAAGAAGTACTTATTACTTGTTTGCCTAAAACATTAAATAAAGATAAAGAGGCTTTACCTTGTTGTAAACCTGTTACTCTTAATGTAGAAGCGTTTGTTTTATAAATACTTACTCCATTTAATGATAAATTATCAATAGATAAAGCACTTTGTATTGTATGGATATAGAATCTTCCAACAC
>JAQXAP010000170.1 GCA_029252865.1 Polaribacter sp. | reverse complement strand
AAAAACCATACAAAAGTTCATGATAAGGTATAATCTTCATCATAATAAAGATTAAAATAAAAAGTAATTGCTCTAGGCATTAATTAAAGTATCTCAATAACATTTGAGGTTAAAACATAAAAAAAAATCCAGCTTAAAGCTGGATTTTTCTTTATATTAAAAATAATACTTGCTACTCTACCGTAACTGATTTTGCTAAATTTCTTGGTTGATCTACATTTTTATCTAACATTACGGCAATATAATATGACAATAACTGTAATGGAATTGTAGTTAACAATGGTGTTAACGCCTCCTCAGTTTCAGGTATTTCAATAACATGATCTGCAATTTCTTTAACTTGTACATCTCCCTCAGTAACAATAGCAATTATTTTACCAGATCTTGATTTTATCTCTTGAATATTACTAACCACTTTTTCGTAATGACCTTTATTGGTAGCGATTACAAAAAGGGGCATATTTTCATCTATTAAAGCAATTGGTCCATGTTTCATTTCTGCGGCAGGATACCCTTCTGCATGAATGTAAGAAATTTCTTTTAATTTTAAAGCTCCTTCTAAGGCAACCGGAAAGTTAAACCCTCTTCCTAAATACAAACAATTTTTAGCGTCTTTATAAATAGATGCAATTTCTTTTACTTTTTCATCGATCTTTAAAAGTGCCTCTACTTTTGTAGGAATTAATTCCATTTTTTGCAAGTACAATCTAAACGCAGAATCTGAGATAGTTCCTTTCGCTCGTGCTAATTTTAAAGAAATTAATGTAAGAATAGTAATTTGAGTGGTAAATGCTTTTGTTGAAGCTACTCCTATTTCTGGACCTGCATGCGTATAAGCTCCTGCATGAGTTTCTCTTGCAATAGAAGAACCTACAACATTACAGATTCCAAAAACAAAAGCTCCTTTAGATTTAGCTAATTTAATCGCTGCTAAAGTATCAGCTGTTTCACCAGATTGCGATATTGCAATAACAACGTCATTTGGTGTAATAATAGGATTTCTATATCTAAATTCAGATGCATATTCAACCTCTACAGGAATACGCGTCATATCTTCTAATAAATACTCTCCTACCAAACCAGCGTGCCATGAAGTACCACAGGCAATAATTATAATTCTATTGGCATTCAAGAACTTATTGATATTGTCATCTATCCCAGACATCTTTATTAGACCCTCCTTAGGTAACATTCTACCTCTGTAAGTATCAATAATAGCTTTTGGTTGCTCGTGAATCTCTTTTAACATAAAGTGATCATAACCACCTTTTTCTATTTGGTCTAGACTCAATTTAAGCTTTTGCACATTGGCATCAACCATAGAATCGTCATTAATCTTACGAATTTTTATAGTTTTACCAATCTTAATAATTGCCAATTCTTCATCCTCTAAATAAAGAGCATCTTTAGTGTATTCTATAAAAGGAGAAGCGTCTGAAGCCACAAAAAACTCGTTACTATCTTCGCCAACACCAATAGCAATAGGACTTCCTAAACGAGCTACGACTAATTCGTCAGGTTTCGTTTTATCAAAAACCGCAATCGCATAAGCACCAATTACATTGTTTAAAGCCAATTGCACGGCTTTTCCTAGCTTACATTTTTCTTGCTTCTTTACTTCGTCTATAAGATTGACAAGAACCTCTGTATCTGTATCGCTTTTAAAAGTATATCCTCTAGAAATTAATTCTTTTCTAAGAGCATCATAGTTTTCTATAATTCCATTATGAACTATTGCTAAGTCTCCTGATTGAGAGAGATGTGGATGAGAATTAACATCATTTGGAACCCCATGAGTTGCCCAACGTGTATGACCAATTCCTATACTTCCTTTTTTTCTACTTTCTTCCTTATTGGTTATGACTTCTAGATCCGATACTTTCCCTTTGGTTTTTGACAACTGAATATCCTTACCGTCATACATCATTATCCCGGAACTATCATACCCTCTATACTCTAACCTTTTTAATCCATTAACTACAATTGGATAGGCATCTCTAAAACCGATGTAACCTGTTATTCCACACATAACAATTCTTTTTTCTTTTTATTAATTAATTTTTTTCCTCTGAATATGAAATCTTAAGTTCTATCTTTTTACTTTCATCTACAGCAAAATGGTTAAAAAGAGTTACTGCTTTCGGATTCCAACTAAAGTTATTGAATACGGTATCTGATACTACTTGTAGATCTGAAGCGTTGACTACTTTCAATCTCAAAGAGGGAGAATAATCTGTTTCTCCACTTAAAATGTCTGAAATATAATCTGTAATTCTAAATGTATATTTTTCTTGTTTTCCGTCACTATCTCTCTCTAACAAACCGCCAAAAACTGCAGAGCCTTCGGTGAACAAATCCTTAACATGACTGTAAACTGGTTTTATATCCTCATTACTCTTATACAAAAA
>JAQXAP010000167.1 GCA_029252865.1 Polaribacter sp. | reverse complement strand
GCTGCACTCAAAATCGGTAATCGAGACTCTATAATCACAACGTTAGAAGGTTGTCCTGAAACAAGTAAAATCGCACAAGAATTATTCAAACAAAATAATTTGAAAAAAATAAATATTATTGTGGGTAATTTTAAAGAGACATTGCCAAAGGTTACAAAGGGACAAAAATTTAATCTTATTTATTTTGACGGCAATCATAACAAAAAAGCAACTTTAAATTATTTTAATACTTGTTCGCAAACTATTACGAACAACTCCGTTTGGATTTTTGATGACATTTATTGGAATAACGAAATGAAAAGTGCTTGGTCAGAAATAAAAAAACACCCAAAAGTAAAAGTCACTGTAGATGTTTTTCATTATGGAATTGTTTTTTTCCGAAAAGAGCAAGAAAAAGAACATTTTAAAATAAGACTATAACAAGTACAATCGTATAAGTATTAAATGATTTAAAAATTAAACACAATAACCTCTAATCTTTGTAACTTTGTTCTTTTGAAATTAGAAATTTATTCTATGAAAATATATACAAAAACTGGCGATACTGGGACAACCGCTCTTTATGGAGGCACTAGAGTAATGAAATACAATTCACGTATTGAAAGCTATGGAACTGTTGATGAACTGAATTCTTACATTGGATTAATAAAAGATCAGAAAATAGATATTTCAATTAAAAAATCTTTACTTATTATTCAAAATGAATTATTCACTTTAGGATCAATGTTAGCTACTCCGGCTGAAAAAGAAACATTAAAAAACGGAAAAGAAAGACTAAACATAATAAAAATTGATGAAAGTTCTATCCATAATTTAGAGAATGAAATAGACAAAATGGACGAGGAACTTCCACAAATGACCCATTTTATTTTACCTGGAGGTCATCAAACTGTGTCATTCTGTCACTTAGCGAGGTGTGTTTGCAGACGAGCAGAACGATTAGTTGTTGAATTAAATGACCAAGAAGCAATTGATAAGAATATTTTAAAATACCTAAACCGCCTTTCTGACTATCTTTTTACGTTGGCACGAAAATTGTCCCAAGATTTAATGGTAAACGAAATTAAATGGATACCAGAAAAAAAATAGGAAGTTCTTTTTTTATCGATTTAAAGATTTTTTTAATTTTAATTAATTCCTAAATCATTGATTTTAAACAAAAAGTAAAATCTAGTAATTACTAAATAATAAATTTCTTAAAAAAGACTTGCATAATTCAGTAAAAAAATTATTTTTGCACAAAATTAAACAATAAAAAATGTATTGGACATTAGAATTGGCATCATATTTAGCAGATGCACCCTGGCCAGCAAGTAAAGACGAGTTAATAGATTACGCTATAAGAACAGGATCTCCTCTAGAAGTAGTAGAAAACCTACAAGATATTGAAGATGAGGGCGATTCATATGACTCAATTGTGGAGATTTGGCCTGATTATCCAACCGAAGATGATTATCTTTGGAATGAGGATGAATACTAGATAAAAATATAAAGTCTCTGAAGAGGCTTTTTTTTTGTTTTTTTTTTAATCGATAAGATGTTCTTTTTAAGTTGATAAAACTTAAATTTCAATTAAGATAACATAGCTACACAATTAGCTATAAAACAAACACATATATAATGAGTATTTTAAATTCAGTAATAAAACTCTTTGTAGGAGATAAACAACAGAAAGATTTAAAAGGACTACAACCTGTTGTAGAAGATGTAAGAAAATTTGAACTTGAGTTCTCAAAGCTTTCTCACGATGAATTACGTGCAAAAACAATAGAATTTAAAGAAAAGATAAAAGAAGCTACAAAAGAATTCAGTGATAAAATTACTACTCTAGAGGAAGAAGCTAAAACAGCAGAGATAGATCGTCAGGAAGACATTTACATAGAAATAGATTCTTTAAAAGATCAAGCTTATACTATCTCTGAAGCTACTTTACTTCTAATTATGCCAGAAGCTTTTGCTGTAGTAAAAGAAACTGCAAAACGTTTTGTTGAAAACACCACAATTGAAGTAACGGCCTCTCCTTTTGATAGAGAATTATCAGCAGAAAGAGAAAATGTTACATTACAAGGAGATAAAGCACTTTGGGAAAATTCTTGGGACGCTGCAGGAAAACCTGTTACTTGGGATATGATTCATTACGATGTTCAATTAATTGGTGGCTCTGTTTTACATCAGGGTAAAGTTGCAGAAATGATGACTGGTGAAGGAAAAACTTTAGTTTCTACCCTACCCGTTTACTTAAATGCTTTAACAGGAAATGGTGTTCACTTAGTGACTGTAAATGATTATTTGGCGAAGCGTGACAAAGCATGGATGGCGCCAATTTTTGAGTTTCACGGTTTTACTACAGATTGTATAGATTATCATCAACCAAATTCTGATGCCCGAAGAAAAGCATACAATGCCGACATTACCTATGGAACAAATAACGAGTTTGGTTTCGATTATTTGCGGGATAATATGGCCAGTTCCAAAGATGATTTAGTACAAAGAACTCCTAATTATGCTATAATTGATGAAGTTGATTCTGTTTTAATTGATGATGCTAGAACTCCTTTAATTATTTCTGGAGCAGTGCCCCAAGGAGACAGACATGAATTTACAGAATTAAAGCCTTTAGTTTCAGACTTAGTTACCTTACAAAAGCAACATTTAGTTAGTGTTTTGGCAGAAGCAAAAAAGTTAATTGCAGATGGAAATGATAAGGATGGAGGGTTCTTACTCTTAAGAGTTTACAGAGGTTTGCCTAAAAACAAGGCTTTAATAAAATATTTGTCCCAAGAAGGGATCAAACAAATCTTGCAAAAAACTGAGAACTATTATATGCAAGACAACAACAAATTAATGCCAGAAGTCGATGAGGACTTATGGTTTGTTGTTGAAGAAAAAAATAATCAAATTGATTTAACTGATAAAGGAATTGCTGATTTATCTAAGAAAACAGATAACAGTAACTTCTTCATTTTACCAGATATTGGGGTTAAAATCGGTGAAATTGATGCATCGGATATTTCTACAGAAGAAAAGACCTCTCAAAAAGAGGAGTTATACAAAGACTTTAGTATTAAAAGTGAACGTATTCATACAATGAATCAACTTTTGAAAGCATACACAGTTTTCGAAAAAGATGTTGAATATGTTGTGATGGAAAATAAAGTAATGATTGTTGATGAACAGACCGGACGTATTATGGATGGTCGTCGTTATTCAGATGGTTTACACCAAGCAATTGAAGCTAAAGAAAATGTAAAAATTGAAGATGCTACTCAAACTTTTGCTACAGTAACATTACAGAATTACTTCAGAATGTACAGAAAACTGTCTGGTATGACAGGTACTGCAATTACTGAAGCCGGTGAACTATGGGAAATATATAAATTAGATGTTGTTGAAATTCCAACAAATAAGCCAATTCAAAGAGATGATAAAGAAGATTTAATCTATAAAACTGCTCGCGAAAAATACAATGCTGTTATTGAAGATATCGTAAAACTAGTTGAACAAAATAGACCGGTTTTAGTTGGTACAACTTCAGTAGAGATATCAGAATTACTGGGTAGAATGTTGCAAATGCGTAAGATTCCTCACAATATATTAAATGCAAAATTACACAAACGTGAGGCTGATGTGGTTGCGCAAGCAGGTAAACCTGGTATTGTAACTATTGCAACAAATATGGCCGGGCGTGGAACAGATATTAAACTATCTGATGAAGTAAAAGAATCTGGAGGTTTAGCAATTATTGGTACAGAGAGACACGATTCTCGAAGAGTGGATAGACAATTAAGAGGACGTGCAGGAAGACAAGGAGATGTTGGCTCTTCTCAGTTTTATGTGGCTTTAGACGATAATTTAATGCGTTTATTTGGTTCTGACAGAATTGCTAAAATGATGGATAGAATGGGATTAAAAGAAGGTGAAGTAATTCAACATTCTATGATTACCAAATCTATTGAAAGAGCACAAAAGAAAGTTGAAGAAAATAACTTTGGTATTCGTAAACGTTTATTAGAGTACGATGATATTATGAACTCGCAACGTGAGTTTGTATACCAAAGAAGAAGACATGCATTAGATGGTAAACGTTTGCAAGTTGATATTGCAAATATGATTTATGATACGTGTGAATCTATTATAAATGCTAACAAACCTGTGAAAGATTTTCAAAATTTCGAACTCGAATTGATTCGTTTTTCATCAATGGCTTCTCCTATTTCTGAAGAAGAGTTTCATAAATTATCTGAAAAAGAAATCGCTGATAAATTATACGATATAGTTGCAGAACATTACAAAGACAAAATTGAAAGAAATGCAATACTGGCATTTCCAGTAATTAAAAACGTTTTTGAAAATGAAGGAGATAAATATGAGAGAATTGTAGTTCCTTTTACAGATGGAACGAAATCCTTACAAGTTGTAACGAACTTAAAAGATGCATATGAAAGCGAAGGGAAAAGTCTAATTACAGATTTCGAAAAGAACATCACTTTAGCAATTATTGATGAAAATTGGAAAGATCACTTACGTAAAATGGATGATTTAAAACAATCTGTACAAAATGCATCCTATGAGCAAAAAGACCCATTATTAATCTATAAGTTTGAAGCTTTTGAATTATTTAAACTTACGGTTGATAATATAAATAAAGAGGTATTATCTTTCTTGTTTAAGGGAGAATTACCTGAGCAAAATGCAAATCAAATTTCTGAAGCGCGCCAACAGAAAAGAGAGCGTTTAAATACCAGTAAAGCAGATGTACAAAACTCTACTGAACAAGCCATTCAAAATTCTCGTCAACAATCTACAGAGCCTGTTGAAACTATTGTAAGAGAACAGCCAAAAATTGGAAGAAACGAGCGTGTTACAATTAAAAACGTAATGAGTGGTGAAGAAAAAGAAGTTAAATTTAAACAAGCTATTCCTTTAATAGAAAAAGGTGAATTTGTTTTAGTGAATAAGTAACTATCATTCTAAACTTGTTTCATAATCACAAATTAATTATAATTCTAAGAAGCTGAAAAAAGTTGAAGTTGAAATAAAGTAAAATCCGTTTAAAAAATTTCTAAACGGATTTTTTTGTTATTATTTTTAAAGGTTAATTATTCTTTGATGAACTTTGTGATGAACTTTCCTTTCTCTGAAGATATCTTTATGAAGTATAAACCATTTGATAAATCATCAACATAAATTTGGTTTAAATTGGCTGTTGAGTCAAATAATTTTTTGCCAATTAACGAGTAAATTTCAACTTTAGTTAAATCAATAATTGGAGAATAAATATTCAATACGCTATATGCAGGGTTTGGATAACATTTAACAGATTCAGCTAAAGTATTATCCTCAATACCTAAAACACAAGTATCTCCAACAGTATAAGAAAAATATTTAGTTACAGATTGACCTCCAGCGAATGCAAATTTACAAGCATAACTTATAGTTTGTCCGTTTGTAAAACCACTTATTGTTTTAGTAAACTTTTTACCACCCACATTATCCATTACAATTTCTGAAAAAGGACTCTGTTTCCACAAGTATGCTACAACCCCTGTTTTTTCTGAATCTAATAACTCAAAAGTGAATTTCACTTCATTTCCTATCGTTTCGAAACTATATTCATACCCATTAGAGAATGACCCTTCACTACTATCTCCGCTTGAACCAGAACAAGCTGTATTTTCATTTTTTGAGGTGTTTGCCTGCAAAACAATAGGATTGTCTGAAGATTCATTACCAAGTAAGTCCTTTGCTGTCACACTAAATGTATATGATGTTTCTGGCTGTAAGTTATTTATGATTAATGATTTTTGCACTCCCGAATCTCCATTTATTGTTCCAGAAGTTGAATTAGTATTGGCTGCATAAACAATTGAACCGGAGCCATCAGTGGCACTTACTAAAATTTCTATAGATCTAGAAGTTATATTTCCAATAGTCGCTGTAAAGTTTTCTGGAGCAGTTGTATCTACACCACCCGAACAATTATTACCAATAGTATATGTAAAGTATTTAGTTACAGATTGACCTCCTGCATAAGCAAATTTACATGCATAACTTATCGTTTCACCTGGTGTCAGTCCGACTAGGGTCTTAGAAAAAGTTAAACCAGAAACATGATCCATCGTACTCTCTTCAAAAGGATATTCTTTGAATAAATATGCAACAACACCAACTTTATCCTCATCCAATAATTCAAATTTAATAGTTACGTTAGTTCCTACTGTTTCAAAATTAACTTTATATCCTGTTGAAAAACTTCCCTGTTCTGCCTCTGACGACGCTTCAGTGCAAGATTTGACTTCAGAAACTATAACTTTTATCTCATCTGATGTGGTTTTAGCATCATTATTATCAGTTGCAACAGTTGTTATGATATGATCACCAACACTAGCTCCTTGCCAAACTATACTAAACGGGTCAGAAGAGTCCTCTCCTATTTTTGTTGCACCATCAAAAAATTCCACCAAAGTAACTGTACCATCTAAATCACTGGTAATGGTTGTAATCGTAATATCTTCATCCTCTCTGAAGGTTGTACCATCATTTGGAGAAGTAATAGAGACAGATGGACTTAAATTACCAGTTGCAGAAACAATTACTAATACCTCATCAGTATCAGAATAAGTACCATCATTCACGGTTAACTTAAATTTATAAACACCTTCAACTAAATTAGAAATATTTGGTGATGCAATTGTATTGCTGTCAAAATTGATAAGAGATGGCCCGTAAACCTGCGTCCAAACATAAGTGATGCTCTGACCCTCAGGATCATTACTTCCAGAACCATTTAAAGTTCCTGTAGTTGTGGGAGAAATTATAGAGACATTAGCTCCGGCATCCGCTATTGGTGGCACATAACTTAAAGCTTCCTTATAAGAAAAAGTCATTTTCCCTAAATTAAATTCTCCATTTTTTATATGTAATCTTAAAACATTTTCTCCTTTTGTTAGTTCAACGCCAGAGACTGATTTGGTTCGCCAAGAATCCCAACTACCTGTATTTGATAACGTTATATCTGAACTTATTTTATTTCCTTCAACTTCAAAATAGAAAGGTCCACCTCCATTTGAATTACCTGAATTATACCTAAAACTTAAATCGTAAACACCTGCCTTTGAAACGTCTACAGTATATTCCATCCATTCTCCAGCGGAAAACCAACCAACCACTGGCCCTTCAGAATTATTTAGTTCTGAATCTACATATTCGTCAGTTCTATAATTTCCTGAGTTGTTAAGAGATAAATCTAAATACGATATATTTTGGCCAACACCCCCTTGAAATTTATCGTAATTTCCTGGTTCTATAACTCCTGGAATTTGAAAAGCTGCTCCTGAGTATGGCACCTGTTCACCAACCACAACATTTATACTATTGGTAACATTAAACTTATCATTCTGATAAACTTTTGAGAAAAAACCGTGAATACCTAATGAAAGATTTTCTGCTTTCATTTCATAAGGTGCAGTTTTATCTTCTCCTAACAAGGTAGACCCATCATAGAACTCTACTTTTGTAATTACAGAACCTGAAACTGTTGTTGATAAATTCACACTTCCATTTGGATAAGCTTGAGTAAAATCTGAAGAAATCTCACCAGAAACGTCAATATCTCTATTTGTAACCATTTGATTTGCAGGCACTGTTAATTGAAATCCATCAGAATAAGTTACTATTATTTCAGAATTTGAGTAATTATGAGCTACATAAGTAGTTTGACCATTTTGCTTAAATACTCCGGCAATAGGATAATTAGCTGTAATAGTTGCATCTACAATACCCATAGCATTTACTGAATGCAGCCAGTGATAAGTTTGTGCATCAGAAATACCAAATTTTAAATTCCTTTCTGGATATGAGTTATATAAATTAACTGCTTCTTGAGGATTTGTCATTGATAAGTATTTCCAATATGTATCATGCCATAAATTATCATTATCTTCTCTACTTAAAACACCTGTATTTGCTGTAATTTCATTCCAAAGTTTTTTAGAATATTCTTGATTATGACCTAAATAAAAAGAACCACCATG
>JAQXAP010000012.1 GCA_029252865.1 Polaribacter sp. | reverse complement strand
TAATATATTTATATTTAATGTAAATTAGTAACCAAACAAACTTTGCTACTTATGAATAGGTTTTTTTATTGCTTTTTACTGATTACAATGTCTTTTGTTGGGCAAGAATTGCCGCCTATTAATACATATACAACTAAAATTTATAAAGGAGAAAATCAAAATTGGGATATTTCTCAAGCAAATAATAAATTTATTTACGCTGCTAATAATAAAGGTTTATTAGAGTTTAACGGGGCAGACTGGCAGTTATATCCAACTCCCAATAAAACAATAATGAGATCAGTAAAAGTTGTAAAAGATAAAATTTACACGGGATTTTACATGGATTTTGGCTTTTGGAAAAAAAATAAATTTGGTGAATTAAAATTTACCTCAATCGTAAAAGAACAAAATATTCAAATGCTCGAGGACGAACAAATTTGGACTATTTTGGAGTCTGACGGATGGGTGCTCTTTAGATCTCTAGAAAGAATCTATTTGTATAATTTGGAAACAAAAGAAGTAAAAGTAATTAGTCCTTCTAATAAACTACTTAAACTATCGAAAGTTAATGATGTTATTTATTTTCAGGAAATTGGTCAGGGGGTTTTTGAAATAGAAAATGGTGTTCCTAAGTTAATTTCAGATCATCATATATTAAAAGATAATATGATTGTTGAAGTTTTTAGCAAAAATGGCAAATTACTTTTTCTCACGCAGAAAAAAGGATTTTTCTATTTGAACGGCAAAGAGCTTTTAAAATGGAAGATTAAAGCAGAATCGCTTCTTGAAAAAGTGACAGTCTACAGTGCTAGATTATTAAAAAACAAAGACTTTGCTTTAGGTACAATCTCCGACGGGTTTATATATTTAAACAAAAATGGATCAATTAATTATCAAATAAAGCAAAGTTCCGGTTTAAACAATAATACAGTGCTTTCCGTTTTTGAAGACATAGAAAATAATATTTGGCTTGGTTTAGATAATGGAATTAACGCAATAAATATTAATTCTCCTTTTAGAATCTATAATAAAAAAAACGATTTTATAGGTACTGTTTATTCATCTATAGCTTTTGATGGTAACTTGTATTTAGGAACAAATCAAGGTTTATTCTATAAACAAAAAGATTCTAGAAGTGATTTTAAACTTATCGAAAATACACAAGGACAAGTTTGGAGTTTAGACATCATAAATAATACTCTTTTTTGTGGACACGATTCAGGGACTTTTTTGATTGAAAATAATAAATCAACACTTATTTTTAATGAACAAGGAACTTGGAAGTTAAAAGAAATTGATGATAGTAATATTATTCAAGGCTGCTATGATGGATTGTATATACTTGAGAAAAAGAATAATTCTTGGGCTTTAAAGAATAAAGTGGCTGGTTTTAATAACTCTAGTAAGGATTTTGTTAAATATGATCATAATAAGTTCTTTGTAAATCATGAATATAAAGGTGTTTTTAAATTAACATTAGATAAAGAATTTAAAAAAGTAGTTTCTATGAGTAAAGAAGAGTCTCTTGCTAAAGGTCTTCATACTTGTTTAATTTCGCATCAAGATAAAATATTGTATTCAAGTAAGAACGGGGTTTTCTTATATGACCGAAAAAAAGATTTTTTTGTAAAAGATAGTATTTATAGTAAGTTAATTTCTAAAGATGGTTTCATTTCTGGAAAATTAGCGTTTAATAAAGCAAATAATATACTCTGGTCTTTTTCAAAGGATAATATTAAATATCTAATACAAGGAAAATTAACCAATAAGCCAGTTCTTCGTAGTATACCGGTTTCAGTTTCGATGCCAAGGGCAACCTATGGATATGAAAATGTTATGCATATAGAAAATGACAAATACCTTATTGGCACTTCTAATGGTTATGTGGCTATAGATTTAAATAAATTAAAAAATCCTACAGCTTTTAAAATACAAATTAATAAAGCTAATAACTTTATTTTGGACAAACCTAAAACAAGTTTAAATCTGAGTTTAAAACAAGAGTTTTCTTCCTATGAAAATAATTTCGAGTTTTTCTATAGTGTTCCCAATTACAACAAAATAACAAACATTAAATACCAGTATCGTTTATTGGGTAAAAGTATGCATTGGAGTTCACCGTCAGATTCGAAGTCGGTTTTGTTTGAAAACGTCTCTTATGGTAGCTATATTTTTAAAGTTAGAGCGATTGTAGGTGGAGAGATAAGTGCAAACGAAGCTAGTTTTAGTTTTAATATTAAAAGACCATGGTATTTGTCTAATTCATTGATGATAATTTATATACTCCTTTCATTAAGTGCGTTGTATTTAGTGCACATTGTATCTAAAAGAAATTATAAAAAACAAAAAGAAGAATTACTTGTTAAAGCTCAAAAGGAATTGGAGCTTAAAGATTTAGAAAGTTCGCAACAAATTATAAAGCTGAATAACGATAAGTTAAGAAGTAATATAGAGAGTAAAAACAGAGAATTGGCTATTTCAACCATGAACATGATAAAGAAAAACGATTTTTTAAATACTATAAAAGTTGAATTGATTAATGGAGGTGATAAAAATATATCTAAAGTTGTTAAAATTATTGACAAGAATTTAAACAATACAGACGATTGGAAAATGTTTCAAGAAGCATTTAACAATGCCGATAAAAATTTCCTCAAAAAAGTTAAAGACAGGCACGTAAGTTTAACTCCGAATGATTTGAGACTCTGCGCCTATTTAAGGTTAAACTTGTCTTCCAAAGAAATTGCGCCTTTATTCAATATATCACCAAGAAGTGTGGAGGTCAAAAGGTATAGGTTAAGAAAAAAGATGGACTTACCACATGATTCAAACTTAACAAATTATATCTTAGAAATATAGATACCAAACATTTGTATAATTAACCTTTACATTACCTATACAGAGTTAATGTAGACTCTATAAAAGTTAATTTTTAGCATGTTCGTAAAAGCCTATTACTCTTTAAAATATTGTGTTTTAATAGTATTTTTATTGTGATGTATGTTTTTTGTTGTGGTTAGTTTTATAAATTAAGTAGTTAATAAGGTTAATTTTAAGGAAAATAATTAAGACCATGTTTATGATAAAAAAAGTAACATTATTATGTCTTCTAATTTTTAGTTTTACTGCATCAGCACAAACTATTAATGTAAAAGGGACTGTAAAAGACGCTAATACGGGAGATCCACTGCCTGGAGTTAGTATATTGATAAAAGGTACTAATACAGGTTACCAAACAGACTTTGATGGGTTTTATAGTCTATCAAATGTAAAAGAAGGAGCTGTCTTGGTGTTTAACTATTTGGGTATGAAATCCAAAGAGGTAGTAGTAGCTTCAAGTGAGATAAATGTTTTATTAGAAGAAGATGCAGAATCCTTAGAAGAAATTATAGTTGTGGGTTATGGTTCCCAGAGAAAAGAATTGGTTTCAGGAGCATTTTCTAGTATTAGTTCAGAAAAAATTACTGAAGCTAATCCCACTAGAATAGAGGAAGCTTTGCAAGGTAGTGCTGCTGGTGTTCAGGTAACAGCTAATTCAGGTTCACCTGGAGCTTCATTAAATATTAGGATTCGTGGTATTACTTCTAATGGTGATAATAGTCCACTAGTTATTGTAGATGGTGTTAATATTGGTCCAGATTTAAGTATTATAGACCCTAATGATATTGAGAAAATGGACATTATTAAAGATGCAAGTTCTGCTATTTATGGTGTACAAGCTGCTAATGGTGTAATACTGATTACTACAAAAAGTGGAAAGAAAAATAGAGACACAAAATTTGCATACAATGCTTATACATCTTTACAAGAAGCATCTAATCAATTAGATTTAATGAACGCCACAGAGTACGCATTCTATGTAAATGAAATAGAAGTGGCTGATGGTTTCCAAATTCCATTTACAAACTTAGGAAGTTATGGTGTTGGTACAGATTGGCAAAAAGCTTTGTTTACAACTTCTCCAATTGTTAGCCATACATTAAGTGCAAATGGAGGTTCAGATAAAGTTACTTATGGTTTTAGTGCAAGTTATTTTAATCAAGAAGGAATCATTGCACCAGAAAAATCAAACTTTAATAGGTTGACTATAAAAAATACTTTAGGTATAGACTTAACTGAGAAATTAAAGTTAAATACTTTCTTATTGTATACGAATATTAAAAGCAAAGGAATTAACGAATCAGGAAGAGGTTCTACTTTGTATTATGCCTTAAATGCATCACCTCTTACTTCAATTTATGATGGTACAGATGGCACTGGACCTTCAGGAGGTTTTACTTACATAGCGGACAATCAAGGTTCAGAGATTGTAAATCCATTAGCTTTAATTGATAATACAAATAATCAGACAAGGGTTAATAGATTTACTGGAAAAGTAGAATTGCAATATGAAGTTTTAGAAAACTTAAAAGCTACAAGTCGTTTTAATTTTAATTATTCAGATGTCGTAAACAAACAATATTTTCCAATAAGCTATTATGGGCCAGGAAAAGTAGTTAATAGTGTTAATTTAGAAAACGGTGTTTTTGATTTAGATAGAAATGATAATGGTAATACAGATGTATTTAGTACTGTTTATGAAAACAATCAAAACTATTTCGATTATACTTTTGAAAACTTTATTGATTATAATTTTTCAATTAATGAAAAACATAATTTTAATGTTTTAGCTGGTAGTTCAATAAGAAGCGAACAATTCTATGGAGCTTATGCTACAGGCTTTTTAACAGTCAGTCCTGATAGAGATAACTGGTCAAATGCTTATTTGTTTAATACGCAATCTTTCATTTATGATGAAGTATTAGATGCAGATGGCAATATAGATTCAGATGAAACTATAAGACAAAATAATAATGCTGCTACAGGAATCAATGAAGATAGATGGTATTCTTTTTTTGGTAGACTACAATATGATTATGATAGTAAATATCTTTTTTCAGCTATGCTAAGAAGAGATGCTTCAACAAGGTTTGGCCCAGCAAATAGAATTGGATATTTTCCATCGGTTTCTGCAGGTTGGGTTATTGATAAAGAAAATTTCTTCAAATCTGAGACTATCAACAGTTTAAAACTAAGAGGAAGTTGGGGTATTACAGGTAATGATAAAATCGGTAGTTACAAATATTTAGGATTTTTACAAGGAACTAATGGAAGTGAGGCTTCATATTCTTTTGGCAACAATTTGTACTATGGTAATGCAATTGGTGCTCTACCGAACCCAGATTTACAATGGGAAACTAATAAACAAGTAAACGTTGGTTTTGATATAAAATTATTTTCTAATAAATTAGATATCACTTTCGATTATTATAAGAAAACAACAGAAAACTTATTATTAGTAGCTGATGTTTCTGGAGTTGTAGGAGCTTCTTCACCCGGTAGTAGTGCACCAGTAGTAAATGCTGGAACTATTGAAAACAAAGGTCTAGATGTAAGTATTAATTTTAATCACGATTTTACCGAAGACTTTAATTTAGGTTTGGGTGTAAATGTTACAACTGTAAAGAATAAAGCTGTAGAAGTAAATAATGCAGCAGGTTTTTTCTCAGGAGGATTATTTGATTTATCTCAAAATACTTCAAGATTTCAAACAGGATTGCCAATTGGAGTTTTTTACGGTTTACAAACTGATGGGATATTCCAAAATCAAGCAGAAATCGATGCACATGCTATACAGCCTGGAGCAAAACCAGGTGATATTAGGTTTGTGGATGTAGATGGAGATGGAGAAGTAGAATTTGGAAGTACAGATGACGAAACAGTGATTGGAAACCCAATACCAGAATTTACAATAGGAGCAAATTTAAATTTAAATTATAAGAATTTTGATTTTGCTACTTCTGTTTATGCTTCCATAGGAAATGACGCCTCAAGAAGTTATGAGCGTTTTTTGACTTATAGCAATAAACCAGCATTATATTTAGACAGATGGGTAGGTGAAGGAACTTCTAATACAGTACCAAGAGCTACAACAACTTCTACAGGAAATACTTTATTTTCAGATTTCTATGTCGAAGATGCTTCTTACTTCAGAATTCAAAATGTACAATTAGGATATTCATTATCTAATGGAGTTTTAGAAAAATTACATATGGATAAATTTAGACTTTATGTTGGAGTAAATAATTTATACACATTTACAAAATATAGTGGTTATAATCCAGATGTATCTAATGCAAGTCCATTAGGAGCAGGAGTAGATTTAGGGCAATATCCACAGACACGCACATTTACAACTGGAGTTAATATTTCATTTTAAAAAAGATAGATATGCAAAATAAATTAACAAAAATATTAGCACTTTTAGTATTGGTTTTTAGTACTAATTCGTGTGATGATTATTTAGATATAACAAAAGAAGGTGAACAGAGTTCTGAAAACTTTTTTAATGGACAGCAAGATTATGAAGATGCTTTATTGGGTGTTTATGATCTTTTAGGAACGAATTATTTAAGTCATATTATAGGAGAAATTGCATCTGACAATGCGCTTTGTGGAGGAGAAAGACCTGATGATGTTGTTGATTGGCAACAAATAGATGATATGATACATACACCAGATAATTCATCTTTACGCAGTGTATGGCAATTTATGTATGGAGGAATCAGTAGAGCAAATTATATAGTAGAATTTCAAGATAAATTAGACTTTGCAAGAAAGCAAGAACTTTTAGCTGAAAATTTGTTTTTAAGGTCATACTACTATTTTACATTAGTTAAGTTTTTTGGAGATGTCCCACTTGTTGTGGACAAAAGGGTAAGTGTGTCAGAATCTCAAGGTTTAGAAAGAACTCCTAAAGCAGATGTTTATGCACAAATACAAGCAGATTTAACTACAGCTATAGCTAATCTCTCTTGGGATGCATCTCAACCAGGAAGAGTTACTAAAGGAGCAGCTTTAGCATTATTAGGTAAAATTTATTTATATGATGAAAAATATGATGAAGCAGCAACTGCTTTTCAGCAAGTAATCGCTTCTAATAATTATGAATTAGAAACTGACTTTAGTACTATTTTCTTAAATAATAATGAAAACAATAAAGAGTCTGTTTTTGAAATCCAATATTCTATTGGTGTAGAGGGAGCTAGTTATGATTTCTTACAAGGTTCTGAAGGTAATGTATCAGCAGGTTTTATGTCGCCAAGATTTACTGGAGACAAGTCTAATTGGGCTCCATATGATGATGGTAATACTTTTAGTACACCAGTTCAATCATTAGTGGATTTATATGTAGCCGGAGACACCAGGTTAAACCCAACTATTTTTAATATGGAAGACTATGTTACAGCAAATCCAGCAGTTACTTTCGATACTAGAAATGAGTATACAGGTTATTATAACCATAAATATATGGTATATCAAGAATCTAACTTAGGGGATCCAAGAATTACACATGGTAATAATTTCAGAGCTATTCGTTATTCAGACGTTTTATTGATGGCTGCTGAAGCAAATCTAATGGCTACTGCTCAAAAGAATAACCCACAGGACTTATTGGATCTAGTAAGAGATAGAGCTTTTGGAGATCAAAACCATAGAGTTCCGGCAAATATTGATAATATTTTATTAGAAAGAAGATTAGAACTTGCAGGAGAAGGTGATCGTTTTTTCGATCAAGTTAGAACAGGAGAAACAATTACTATTCCTGGTTTCCAAAATGATAAAAACGAAGTATTTCCAATACCAAGATTAGAAATTGAGCTGGCAGGAAATAGATGGTGTCAAAACAAAGGCTACGCAACATCTACTTGTTCAACAAATTAAAATACTTATAATATGAAAATAATTAATAAAATAACAAAAGTTTTTATCATTATAGTAATGGTATTTGCTTGTAATGAGGAAGATAATTTAAGTTTCTTAGATACTATTCCTGCACCTTCTAATGTGTCCGCAGTATTTAATATAACTCAAGATAATACTGGTCTTGTAACTATTTTTCCAACAGCAGAAGGAGCTACTTCTTTTGATATCTATTTTGGAGATTCTACTACTGATCCAGAAAATATAAAACAAGGAAACAATCTTGAGCACATCTATGCAGAAGGTTCCTATGAGGTAAAGGTCGTAGCTTCAAATTTCAAAGGCGATACTGCTGAAATTACAAAGCAATTAGTAGTTTCATTTAAAGCACCTCAAAATTTAATGGTAACAGTAGAAAATGATGCAGCAATTTCTAAACAAGTAAATGTAAATGCGACTGCAGATTTTGCTTTAATGTATGAGTTTTACTCAGGTGAAGTTGATGTAGATCAGCCAGTAATGACAGGAAACATAGGAGAAGGAATTTCTTATCAATATGCAAACCCTGGTACTTATGCTGTAAAAGTTATTGCTAAAGGTGGTGCAATTGAAACCACTGAGTACACCGCAGATTTTGAAGTAACAGAAATTTTAGCACCTGTTGCGTCAGCTGTTGCACCTCCAGCCAAAAATGATGAAGATGTTATTTCTATTTTTAGTGATGCTTATACCGATATTGCTGGAACTGATTTTAATCCAAATTGGAGTCAGAGTACAATTTACAATGCTTTCGATTTAAATGGAGATGCTATATTGCAGTACAGTAATTTAAATTATCAAGGAAT
>JAQXAP010000137.1 GCA_029252865.1 Polaribacter sp. | reverse complement strand
ACATCGCTAAAATAGCAGTTGCTACCAATAGTTTTAGCGCTGAAAACTTATTTGAATCGTTATTTAAAGAGTTTGGTAAAAATATATTGACTTTAAAATTACAAGTAGTTTATGCTGATTATTTGACGTTTTCAAAAAATAAGCCAAATAAAGCAAAAGCCGTATTAGAAAATGCGTTACAATTTTCACAATCGAAATTTGATAAAGCAAGAATAAAATTAAAACTTGGAGACATTTTAGTTTTTACAGGCAACTATAACAAAGCTTTGATTTACTTTTCTCAAATTCAGACACAAATTAAAAACCACGAATTAGCTCAAAAAGCCCGTTTTAAAGTGGCACAAACAAGCTATTTTAAAGGAGATTTTGCTTGGGCAAAAGCTCAATTAAAAGTGCTGAAAGGATCTACAACACAATTGATTGCTAATGACGCTCTAGAACTGTTCTTAACTATCACAGATAATGAGCCTGTAGATTCTATACCTTCTGGATTAAAACAATATTCAAAAGCAGCATCATTAGCTTTTCAAAATAAAACACAACAAGCAATCGATACCTTGAGGATTATAAACAGAAAATTTAAAGGGCAACCAATTGAAGATGAAGCGCTTTTTAAACAAGCAAAACTATTAATCAAGCAAAACAATTTTGACGCAGCAATTATAAATTTGGAAAAAGTAATTACCTTAAACCCCGAAGGTATTTTAATTGATGATGCATATTACGAATTAGCAGAATTGTATAAAAATCATTTAAAAAACACTGAAAAGGCATCAGAATACTATCAAAAGATTATTTTTGACTATTCTTCCAGTATTTTTTTGGTAGATGCAAGAAAAAAATATCGCAGAATTAGAGGTGATAAAGTTTAAAACACTTATACCTTTTTACAAACAAACACATAATTAAACAACATTAATGTACATATACAACGTAACTATAAATATTGATGAAAGTGTTCATTTAGAGTGGCTTACTTGGATAGAAACTCACATACCTGAAGTACTAAATACAGGTAAATTTACAGCTGCAAAGCTAACTGAAGTTTTGGTAGATGAAGACATGGGAGGAAGAACTTACTCTGTACAATATTCGGCAAATACGAAAGAAGATATAGAAAACTATTACAAATACGATGCTGAACGATTGCGTGCTAAAGGTCTAAAAAAGTTTAGTGATAAAATGTTATCTTTTAGAACTGAATTAAAGTTGATAAAAGAATTTTACCCAACAAATATTAGTAATTAAAAAATGTCTAGAAAAGCATAAAACTAGAATCATGTCAGTTAAAGCAAAAAAACATTTAGGTCAACATTTTTTAACAGATGAAAATATTGCAAAAGATATTGCAGATGCTCTATCAGGCAACGGATATGATGATGTTTTAGAGATTGGACCAGGAATGGGTGTTTTAACAAAGTACTTATTGCCTAAAAAAGCAAAAGTCACTGTCATGGAGTTAGATAGAGAATCTGTTGTTTATTTAAATGATACTTTTCCTATAGAAAATATAAAATTAGATACCTCAACAGAACATTTTAACATTATTGAAGGCGATTTCTTAAAAAAAAGCATTCAAAATATTTTCAACAAAAAACAAGTGGCTATTATTGGTAATTTTCCATATAATATTTCTACCCAAATTGTTTTTAAAGCCATAGAGAACAGAGAATATGTTATTGAATTTGCAGGAATGTTTCAAAAAGAAGTAGCAAAAAGAATTGCAGAAAAAGAAGGAAGCAAAGTGTATGGAATTCTATCTGTTTTAACACAAGCTTTTTTTGATGTCGAATACTTATTTACTGTTCCTCCAACTGTTTTTAATCCACCACCTAAAGTAGACTCTGGTGTAATTAGGCTTGTTAGAAAAAAAGATTTCTCGTTACCTGTTGATGAAAAACTTTTTTTTAGAGTGGTTAAAGCCGCTTTTAATCAGCGAAGAAAAATGCTACGTTCTAGTTTAAAATCTTTTAACTTGTCAGACTCTTTAAAAGAAGAATCCTTTTTTACAAAAAGGCCAGAACAATTATCTGTAAATGAATTTATAGAACTGACAAAAAAACTAGCAGAAAATGGCATTTGAAATCACAGATAAATTTATAGAACAACTATCCGATGTTATTAAATCTAATGATGACAAGGCAATTACTTTATTGTTTGAAGAAGTGCATTATGCGGATATTGCAGAGGTTTTAGACGAAGTTAACTTTGAGGAAGCTATTTACATCATAAAACTCTTAGATAGCGAGAAAACTTCCGAAATTCTTATGGAATTAGACGAAGATATTCGTGAGAAAATCTTACAAAACTTATCTACTAAAGAAATTGCAGAAGAGGTTGAAGAAATGGATTCTGATGATGCTGCAGACATTATTGGGGAGCTTTCGAAAGAACGTCAAGAGCGTGTAATTTCAGCGTTAGAGGATGATGAATTAGTTGCAGATATTAAAGAACTACTTTCTTACGAAGAAGAAACTGCGGGCGCTTTAATGGCAAAAGAATTGGTTAAGGTCTATGAAACATGGACGGTTGCTGGTTGTATGCGCAGAATAAGAGGACAGGCGAAAGACGTTACCAGGGTTCATTCTATTTATGTGGTAGATAAAGAAGACAAGTTAATTGGTAGACTTTCCTTAAAAGATTTAATTATTGCCAAATCTGAACAAAAAATTTCAGAAATATATATCGATAAGGTAGACTCTGTAAACATAAATGAAGATAACGAAGAAGTTGCTAAAATAATGGCAAAATATGATTTAGAAGCAATACCTGTAGTAGATAATAACAATGTTTTATTAGGTAGAATTACCATTGATGATATTGTAGATCTCTTAAAGGAAGAAGCAGAAAAAGATTATCAAATGGCTGCTGGTTTAACACAAGATGTAGATTCTGACGATAGTATTTTTCAATTAACGAGAGCTCGTTTGCCTTGGTTATTTTTAGGCTTATTGGGTGGTATTGGTGCTTTTTTGGTAATGGAAGGGTTTCATGGCGTATTTTCAAAATATGTAGCTTTGTTCTTTTTTACGCCTTTAATTGCGGCGATGGCTGGTAATGTAGGAGTGCAGTCTTCTGCTATTATTGTACAAGGTTTAGCAAACGATGATGTTAAAGGAAGTATAAATAGTAGACTGTTTAAAGAGATGTTACTAGCAGCTTTAAACGGTGTTATTTTAGCACTATTTTTATTTCTATTTGTTTGGGCATATCAAGGTAAAATAGATTTAGCATTAGCCATCTCTGTTTCTCTTGTTGTGGTAATTATTGTTGCTGGTTTAATAGGTACTTTTGTCCCTTTATTTTTAAATAAAAGAGGCATAGACCCAGCAATTGCTACAGGACCTTTTATAACTACAAGTAACGATATTTTTGGAATTTTAATTTATTTTTTAATTGCGAAACTTATTTTAGGCATATAAAAAAACCTTTCAGGCTATGCTGAAAGGTTTTTTCCTTTTTCTCTTAACTTTTGATATAAAATTATATCGCAATTATTCCCTTTTCGAATAGTAGTTTTAAAACTACACTACAAATTTATAACAGTTTATATAATTAAAAGTGTAAAAAACCGCAGTTTAAAATGTGGATTTCCGCAAAAACTAATCAATAACACCTAATTCTTTTGCTTTTAAAACTAAATCTGTATTATTAACTGCGTCTAAATCAGCTCTCAGGCCTCTTAATTTTGTTTCTATAGAACGAATTTTTAAAACAGAACCGTCTCCTTTTTTAATCACTCCCTCTAAATTTGCAAGTTTTGGATGGTTGGGAAGCTCTCTAAGTATTTGAATAGCTATATCATCCATTTGGATTTGAATAATATTTCTACGCATTATTTTCTGATGAATTTCATGCGTATAATATTTTTTATTTAGTAACATCTGATCAACAGCAAAACCTAATTCTTTGGCATCACATTTACTTTTTAATAAATACACATTGGGTTCTAAATTGCTAATTACATTAAACACTCTATTAGTTTCTGTATGCCCTGTAATTACACCTATTTTAATATCAATTTCATTACTTTTAATGGCCTTTATCAACTCTTCACCGCCATCTAAATTCGTATCTTTTGTAGAGTTATCAAAACTTAAATCCGTAAATAAAAGTTGAAACGGATTTGTTTTTAAATTGCTTTTAATTAACTGAAACGCTTCGTCACAATTATCTGTTGTAACAATATCAAAATCGCCTACATCCTTTAAAGAACAAAGCAATCCTTGTATTACAAGTTGATGATCATCAGCAATTAAAATTCTTATTTTAGTTTCCATTTTTAGGGATTTCAATTTTTATAGTTGTTCCTTTTTCTATCTCACTTTCAATAGAAAAAACACCATTAATATCTTCGATTCTTTCTTTCATATTTTTTAAACCTATTCCACTTCTCTTATCGGACAGATCAAAACCTTTTCCGTCATCAGAAATTGCTATAAAAATAATTTTTTTTATTTCATTAAAATTTAAAATAACATTTTTTGCTGCTCCATGTTTTTTAGCATTTTGTATGCTTTCTCTAATGGATAAAAATAATATTCTTTTAATAGCATTATTTATTTCTTGCCAATTGATAGAATCAATTCCTTCTACCTTCACTCTAAAACCAGTTTCAAAAAAATCTGAAATTAAATTAATAATCTGATCTTTAAAAAATACATCTTCAAAACTTTCACTACTTAATTGATGTGATAAATTTCTTACATTTTCTTTGATAATATCTAAACTATTAGCTTCTTCTGATTGGTTGTTTTTTTCCAATTTTAAATGCAACATTCTAAGATCTCCAGCAACCTCATCATGTAAAGATTTTGCTATTTTCTGACGCTCTTTTTCACGGACTTCAATTTGTTTCATTTTCGATTCAAAAACAACTTTCTTTCTTCTATTACGAACAATATTGGCACTAAAACCAATAAATAAAAAACTAACTCCTGCAAGTAGCCAGGCAATCACTTTTTGCTGTTGTTCTCTTTCTAATTCTAATTGTTTCTTTGTATTTGCTTCTTTTAAATTAGCGTTTTCTTTGTCTTTTTTATCAGTTTCGTATCTAACTTTGGCAAATTGGTCTTTTAAGTTTCTTTCTCTAGTAAATAAGCTATCGTTTAATTTTATATAATCCTTTAAATACTTTTTTGCTATTTTGCCTTTAGTCAGTTTTGATAGAAACATTAAACACTCTAAAATTTGTTTAGTATTTCTTGTTTTTCTTGCTAGCTCTAAACCTTTTTTTGCATGCTTTTTTGCTAAAGAATAGTTTTTATTCTTCAAATATACTTCTGCTAAAAAACTATGTGAAACGCTTTGTCTATAAATATTTTTAGACCTAATTCTACTATTTAACACTATTTTAAAGCCTTCTATTGCCTTCTCTATTTTTCCTTGTTCAAAATAAATGGAAGATAAGTTTCCCAAGAGAATTTCGTATTGTGCTGGATATTTTGTTTCTAGGCTATCATAGCTTAACCCTTCTTTAAACAAAGTAGTTGCTTTTTTAAAGTTTCCTTCATCTTTATAGGTCATTCCAATATTGGTTGATAGGTTCAAAAAGTTTTTTTCTCTGTAATATTTTAAATTAAGAAACTTATTTATTTTCCTTGCTTTTAAATAATAAACCCTGGCTTCTTTGGGCTTTTTTGTGTGAGCTAAGGCATTTCCTAAAGCTTGGTATAAAGAAATTAAAGTTCTGTACTCTTTGATAGGCTCTATATATTTTATGCCTTCAATCGCGGTTATTTCGCCACCTAAATAATCTTTCTCATTCAGTTGTAAATTTGCCATAGATAATAACTTTCTCCCTATTTCAATAGAATCTTTAAGATCGATATAAATATTTTTTGATTTGTGGAAATAATAAAAAGTACTATCTATATTATTTTTTATCTTAAGATTTAATGCTTTTAAGTGATAGGCTTTTGCTAATGAAAAAGAATCTTTCTTGAGTTGAAAATGTTTTAATAATTTATTTACGGAAAACGTGAGCCCTAAGGTATCTTTTCTAAAATAACTTTGTTTTGCGTATTCAATACTTGTATGCTTTATTAGTGAATCTATTTTTAATTCTTCAGAGAGTAGCACAGCTCTTTTTAAATATAAAAATTTGTCAGATCCTTTAGCATTTTTTAAATAGAAAGAAATTGAATCTATCTTTTTGTCAATCTCACGTTTTTGAGAAAATAAAGAAATATTTACAATAAATAAAAGTAATAGTACATTTATCTTTGTTGGGAATACGCTCTTTAAATAATTGAATAATTGGGGTTTTCTCATCTTTATTATTGAAAAATCTTCAACATCGTCCAAATTTAAAAAAAGTTTTTCTAAAGTACTAAAAATAAGATTTTTAAATTAAAAGAAGTTATAATGTATTCATTTTTTGAAATAAGTCCCATAAAACAACTCCTGTGGTTACAGAAATATTCAATGAATGTTTTGTGCCTAATTGTGGTATTTCTAAACAAACATCAGCGGCATTTACAACTTTCTGCTGCACTCCTTTTACTTCATTACCCATTACTATTGCGTACTTTTCATTTTTCTTCGGATAAAAAGTATTTAGTTTTGTACTATTTTCCGCTTGTTCAATAGCCAACACTTTAACGTTTTCAGCTTTCAATTTTTCCACTATGGATAATGTATCTTCTACATATTCCCAATCAACAGATTCTGTTGCTCCCAAGGCTGTTTTATGAATGTCTTTATTTGGTGGCGTTGCACAAATACCACACAAGTAAATTTTTTCAATCAAAAAGGCATCACTTGTTCTAAAAACAGAACCTATATTATTTAAACTTCTAATATTATCTAAAACTACAATTATAGGTGTTTTTTCTCTTGACTTAAATTCATCAACTGTAATTCTACCTAACTCGTTATTTTTAAGTTTTCTCATAATTTGTGAATAATTCGCTAAGAACTAAAAATGAACAACTAATCACTTTTTTCTATCTTCGCAAAACTAACTGAAAATTTTTAAAAACTTGGCAAAACCAAAACCAAAAAAGGTAACTCCTTTAATGAAACAATACAATGCTATCAAGAATAGATATCCTGATGCAATGTTACTTTTTCGTGTGGGAGACTTTTATGAAACTTTTGGAGAGGACGCTAAAAGAGCAGCTGGAGTTTTAGGAATTACGCTAACGAAACGTGGTGCAGGAAGTGAAACAGAAACAGCTTTAGCTGGTTTTCCTCATCACTCTTTAAACACCTATTTACCAAAATTGGTAAAAGCAGGAATGCGTGTTGCAATTTGCGATCAGTTAGAAGATCCTAAAATGACAAAAACCATTGTAAAACGCGGTGTTACAGAATTAGTGACTCCTGGAGTTTCTCTAAATGACGAGGTTTTACAAACCAAAACTAATAACTTTTTAGCGGCGGTTCATTTTGATAAAAAACAACTTGGAATTTCATTTTTAGATGTTTCTACAGGTGAATATTTGGTGTCACAAGGAAATGCAGAATACATAGATAAGTTATTGCAAAACTTTAATCCAAGTGAAGTTTTAGTTCAAAAACAAAATAAACAGCAATTTTTAGAACTATTTGAAAACCGATATTACACATTCTATTTAGACGATTGGGTTTTTCAAAAGGAATATGCCCACGAAACTTTACAGAATCATTTTGAAGTTAAAAGCTTAAAAGGTTTTGGAGTACAGGATTTAAAAAATGGAATTATTGCTGCTGGAGCAGTATTGTATTATTTGTCTGAAACACAACATAATCAGCTAAAACACATTCAACATATTAGCAGAATTGCTGAAGATAACTATGTTTGGATGGACAGATTTACGGTTCGTAATTTAGAATTATACAGCCCAAATTCTGTAAATGCAGTTACTCTGTTAAATGTTATTGATAAAACTATTTCGCCAATGGGCGGACGTTTATTAAAACGATGGTTGGCGCTTCCATTAAAAAATATTGACGAGATTAAAAACCGTCATGAATTAGTAAAATTCTTTATAGACTCAGATGATTTTTCTCGAACTGTTACCTATCAATTAAAACAAATATCAGATTTAGAACGATTGATTTCTAAAGTTGCAACAGGTAAAGCATCACCAAGAGAAATTGTCTTACTAAAAGATTCTTTAAAAGCTATTCTTCCGATAAAAGAGGCTGCAGAAAAAAGTAAAAATAATGCTGTCAATAAACTGGGTAATCAATTACATACATGTACAGATTTAATTCAAAAAATTAATGAAACTTTGTTTGATGATGCTCCTGTAAATGTAAATAAAGGAAATTCAATTGCTTCTGGAGTTCATCAAGAATTAGACGATTTACGCGCAATTTCTAACTCAGGAAAAGAGTATTTAGACAACATGCTAACTCGTGAAGTTGAGCGAACAGGAATTACGAGTTTAAAAATTTCCTTCAACAATGTTTTTGGTTATTATATAGAAGTTAGAAATTCTCACAAAGATAAAGTTCCTGAAGAATGGATTCGTAAGCAAACTTTGGTAAATGCAGAACGCTATATTACAGAAGAATTAAAAGAATACGAAACAAAAATTTTAGGTGCCGAAGATAAAATAGCGAAACTAGAACAAGAAATATTTACTAAATTATTACAATATGTCATTCAATTTGTACAAATTGTACAAGAAAATGCGCAAATTATTGCAAAAATTGATTGTTTATTGTCTTTTTCTGTTTTAGCAATTGACAACAATTATGTTCGTCCGATTATGGATGAAAGTACTGATTTAGATATTAAAAACGGAAGACATCCTGTTATTGAAAAACAACTACCAATAGATCAAACTTATATTGCTAATGATGTTGTTTTAAATAGAAATCAGCAACAAATAATTATGATTACTGGACCAAATATGTCTGGTAAATCAGCAATTTTAAGACAAACAGCTTTAATTGTTTTATTGGCACAAATGGGAAGTTATGTACCTGCCCAAAATGCAAAAATTGGTATTGTAGATAAAATATTTACAAGGGTTGGTGCAAGTGATAATATTTCTATGGGAGAATCTACTTTTATGGTAGAAATGAATGAAACTGCATCAATTTTAAATAACCTGTCTGAACGTAGTTTGGTTTTATTGGATGAAATTGGTCGTGGAACTTCTACTTATGACGGAATTTCAATTGCTTGGGCTATTTCTGAGTTCATACACGAGCATCCATCTAAAGCAAAAACATTGTTTGCAACGCATTATCATGAATTAAATGAAATGACTGCTACTTTTAAACGTATTAAAAACTTTAATGTATCTGTAAAAGAGCTTAAAGACACTATCATTTTCTTACGAAAATTGGTTTCTGGTGGTTCTAATCATAGTTTTGGTATTCATGTTGCTAAACTTGCTGGAATGCCAAATATGGTGATTCATAGAGCGAATAAAATATTAGCTAAACTAGAAAAAAGTAATAAAAACACAGAAGTAAAAGACGTTTTAAAACAAGAGCAACATGAAGAAATGCAACTCAGCTTTTTTCAGTTAGACGATCCTTTATTAGAAAATATTAAAGAGGAAATTCTTACTACAAATATTGATACTTTAACACCCATTGAAGCATTGATGAAATTGAACGAGATTAAGCGCATGTTGATCAAAAAATAATGGTAAACAATTTAGAACAAGGTTTTTTTGGAATAGGAATTCAGAATGGAAAAACACCTGAAAACCTAGGTGTGTTATGGCGTTCTGCTCAAAATTTGGGTGCTAGTTTTATTTTTACCATTGGTAATCGCTATGCAAAACAAGCTTG
>JAQXAP010000136.1 GCA_029252865.1 Polaribacter sp. | reverse complement strand
CGCACTTTATCATCTACTAAATCTTCACTTAATTCACCATTTTTAATTGCTTTTAAAAATGGTTTTGCTAAATAATAATATTCATAATGATCATCCGCACCAATGCCTAAACCATCTGTACCTGTTCCCATTTCTATATCTAAACCATATAAAGCAGCCTCTTTTGTATTATGGCCAGAACCCCAGTCACTTACTAAAACCCCATCAAACCCCCAATCAGTTTTTAAAATTTTATTCAAAATTTTATGATGCGTTGTATATTGGCCTCTAAATTTATTGTAAGCGCCCATAATAGACCATACATTTCCTTTTTGAACAGCGGCTTTAAATGCGGGTAGATAAATTTCATACAAAGCTCTATCACTAACCTCTACATTAATTTTATCTCTCCAATGCTCTTGATTATTTAGAGCAAAATGCTTTACACAAGCTGCAACACCATTCTCTTGAACTCCTTCAATATAAGGCACAACCATAGTTGATGCCAAAAAAGGATCTTCGCCCATATACTCGAAATTTCTGCCATTCATAGGTGTTCTGTAAATATTTACACCTGGGCCGAGTAAAATATCTTTCTCTCTATATCTCGCTTCTTCACCTAAACTGAAACCATAATCTCTCGATAATTCAGGATTAAAGCTTGCCGCTAAACATGTTAATGCAGGAAAAGCTGTAACAGCGTCATTTGTCCAACCAGCTTCTGACCAAGCATCCCAACTAATTTCTTCTCTAACTCCATGAGGTCCGTCAGACATCCATACCTCAGGTATACCTAATCTAGCTATTCCTTTTGAACTGAACTTAGATTGCGCGTGTGTTAAGGCCACTTTTTCTTCAAGCGTTAAAACAGCAATAATACTGTCTATTTTAGCCTCTATAAAATCAATGCTTGATTGTCCTTTTTCTATTTGAATTTGGGGTATTTTATGCTGCCCATTTAAAAGTAAAACATGCAGAAATAAAATAAAAGTTAATAATGAACTATTCTTTTTAAACGGTAACCTCATCTCTTAAAAATAATTTATGAATATTTTTATTTTTCATAAAACTACTTTTTTAAGAATATACGTGAGTATAACTATTTGAAATAAGATTAAAACATTTGTTGCAATTCTTCTAGCACTTCTACTTTTAACGCATCAATAGCACATTTCTGCTATCTTTTGCATTAGATCTATTATTAATAAGTTTTTATCGCCTTGTTGTTTAGAGTACTTTGGCAGTGCTTTAATATTGCTTAAAAACATAATCAAAACCATATTCTTAATTTATAAAAGAATTACTAAACCACTTATACAAATACAAAATGTTAGAAATAAACAAAGTACCCTTAAAAGAAAAAATAGGATATGCTCTTGGAGATGGCGCCGCCAACATTGCTTGGAGAGGTGTTGCCACCTTTCTATTTATTTTTTACACAGATGTGTTTGGGTTAAACCCTGCAACTGCCGGACTGGTTTTACTAACTGCCAGATTTAGTGATGGTATTAGTGATATCTTAATGGGAATCATTGGTGATAAAACAAAGTCTAAATACGGGAAATTTCGTCCATGGATACTTTGGACTGCTATACCTTTGGGATTAACATTAGCTTTATTGTTTACAACACCAAATTTCGGAGAAACGGGTAAAATCATTTATGCTTACATTTCTTATATT
Organism: Polaribacter sp.; assembly: GCA_029252865.1. Classification (GTDB taxonomy): domain Bacteria; phylum Bacteroidota; class Bacteroidia; order Flavobacteriales; family Flavobacteriaceae; genus Polaribacter. The sequence continues at coordinate 23,278 of JAQXAP010000136.1, read as the reverse complement.
TTATTTACATTAATCTATACAGCCAATAATATCCCATACGGAGCATTAATGGGAGTAATGACAGGTAATGACAAAGAACGCACATCTATCGGCTCTTTTAGAATGACTGGCGCATTTGCGGGTGGTATGTTAGTACAAGTACTTCTTTTGTTTTTAGTTGCCTATTTTGGTAATGTTGAACCTAAAATAACTGTTTCGAACATCTCAGAAAACAAGTTTAAAGTCGAAGTAATAGCCTCCAGAGACGCAGAAAGCGTGGGTATAAAAACAGAAAACGGGCTGGCAACTATTGCTTGGGCAGATGCTGTTAAAAATATTGATACCCTATTAGAGAAAAGATTAAATTTTAAAATGGTAAATGGAGAAAAGTACTCATTTATCGTTGAAGGAGAAAAAGAAATTTCTAATGCAAAAATTTCTATTATCGACCAAAAGAAAGGATATAGTAATTCAATGTATATTATGTCCGCTATTTTAGCTCTACTTATGCTTGCTACATTTGCATCTACGAAAGAGAGAGTATTACCTCCAAAAACACAAAAAAGTAACCTATTAGAGGATTTTAAAAACTTAATGACCAACAAACCTTGGTTAGTATTAATCATCATAGGTCTTTTGTTTAATATTTACAATGCCATCAAACAAGGTATTGTAATTATTTATTTTACGCACTACTTAAATAATGCGTTATTATCGGCAACCTATTTATTTGGATTAGGAATTGCCTCTATCGCTGGAGCATTAATCACAGCGCCATTGAGTAAAAAGTTAGGAAAACGTAACTTGTTTATCTATGCACTCATATTCTCTGGTATCATGAATGCATTATTAATCTTATGCGCCCAGTCTGATATTTCAGGTATCTTTACATTAGGTATTATATCTGAATTCTCGGCAGCGATCTTCCCTACTTTATTTTTTGTAATGTTAGGCGATATTGCAGATTACTCAGAATGGAAAGATGGAAGAAGAGCAACCGGTCTTATCTACTCTGCAGGTTCATTCGCGACCAAGTTTGGTGGTGGTATCGCAGGTGCATTAATTGGTTTTGTCTTAGCAGCATACAATTACGAAAGTTCGCCACAAGAGGCATTCCCTGCTATTAAGATGTTAATGAGTTGGATTCCTTCTATCATGACATTAGCGGCAGCGGCATTAATGTTCTTATATCCACTCACAAGTAAAAAAATGAGTGAAATATCAGCTGAATTACAATCAAGAAGAACATCAGAAAGTGATACTGAATTATTACAATAACGAATAAACTAAACTATAAATGAATAAATTTCCAAAAGATTTTGTTTGGGGAACAGCCACATCATCTTATCAAATTGAAGGTGCTAGTGATTTAGATGGAAAAGGACCATCGATTTGGGATGCTTTTTGTAGTATTCCTGGTAAAATTAATAATAATGAAACGGGCAATGTTGCTTGCGATCATTATCACAAATTTAAAGAAGACATAAGGTTAATGAAAGACATGGGCGTTAAAGCATATCGTTTTTCAATTGCTTGGTCTAGAATTATGCCAACAGGAAAAGAAACTGTTAACGAGAAAGGAATTCAATTTTATTCAGAAATAATTGATGAACTTCTTAAAGCAGATATCGTTCCTTGGGTCACATTATACCATTGGGATTTACCTTTGGCTTTGCAAATGGAAAATGACGGTTGGCTGAATAAAGATATTACTGATTACTTTAAAGAATATGCAGATGTATGTTTTGATCAATTTGGTGACCGTGTAAAAAACTGGATCACATTAAACGAACCTTGGGTAGTCTCTATTTTGGGCTACGGACAAGGTGTTTTTGCTCCGGGGAGAGTTTCTAAATCAGAACCTTATTTAGCAGGACATCACTTAATTATTGCACATGCCAAATCGGTCAAATTATACAGAGAAAAATATGCGCATCAGAAAGGAAAAATCGGAATATCTAATAATTGTGATTGGAGAGAACCTTTAACTGAAAGTATAGAAGATAAAGCAGCTGCAGAAAGAGCGATTGAATTTTTTATTGCTTGGTTTGCAGACCCGATTTATTTGGGAGATTACCCAAAAGTGATGAAAGAAAGACTAAAAGAACGTCTTCCATCCTTTTCTGAAGAGGAGAAAGAATTGATAAAAGGTAGTTCAGATTTTTTTGGACTAAATCATTACACAACCATGTATGCTGCAAATTCAGATGGAATTACAAAAGAAATTGCTGTAAATGGAAATGGTGGTATTTCTGAAGACCAAGATGTAGACTTATCTATTAACAAAGATTGGAAAGTAACTTTAATGGGTTGGGCTGTAGTTCCTTGGGGTTGTAAAAAATTATTAAAATGGATCGATAAGCGTTATCACAAACCGAATATATACATTACAGAAAATGGGTGTGCATATCCTGATAAGTTGATAGATGGTGAAATTAATGATCAAGATAGGTTAGAGTTTTATCAAGAATACCTTAAAGCTTGTCAAGAAGCCATCGCAGAGGGTGTAAATCTAAAAGGATATTTCGCTTGGTCTTTTATGGATAATTTTGAGTGGGCATCAGGATATGAACAACGTTTTGGGTTGCATTATGTGGATTTTGAAACATTAGAAAGAATTCCTAAGAAATCGGCAAATTGGTTTAAAAAAGCCATAAAAAATGAAAGTGCGGAAGTAACATTGTAACAAAATATGATATCATACAACAGTCGAAATTGATAACTAAATAAAGTCTTTTAAATTAAAAAACCATCTCTAATGAGATGGTTTTTTTTAATCAACTAACCTAATTATACAAACTAAAAACAATTAACTACTTTGCTTTCAATATTTACATATCAAGTTGTATGCCAAAATTTAAAACAGGATGTATTTTTAGATATATTTAACATTTCTTAGTCTAATTCCTTCTCTTTTTCACTTTAGAAACTGTTGGTAACGCTTTTTTTAATGCCTCTACAATAGAATAAGTAGCAGGACAAATAGCAGTATTTGCAATCGTTAAATCAGAAATATTTATAAACTTTTTCCTATTTGTATGAGGATATTCTGCACAAGCTTTTGGGCGAACATTATATACAATACAACTATTATCAGCTTCGTCCAAGAAAGAACAAGGCGCCGTTTTTAGTACCATGAAATTATCTTCATCTCTTCGTAAATATTGCTTTTCAAAATCAGCTACTTTCATTCTTAAATACTTCGAAATACGCTCCGTATCTTTATCTGTAAATATTGGGCTTGTAGTTTTACAACAATTTCCACAATCTAAGCAATCTGTCTTTTTAAATTCAGCATCATGCAGCTCTTGCACAACATAATCAAAGTTCTTAGGGACTCTTCTTTTTATGTTTGCAAAATATTTAAGACTTTCTTTTTTAGCCTCTTCTGCTAATTTTGGGAGTTGTTGCAAGCGTTTTTCCATGAAGCAAAAATACAATTATTCTAGACCAAAAATGATTCTAAAAAACAAATAAAAATATGTAATTTTGCATTTCAATTTTAAGATTAGATGAGTATTCAAAACATTATAGAAACCAAAGTAAAAGAAGGTTTTTTAGCTTTATATAACATAGAAATCCCAACGGTAGAATTTCAAGCAACCAGAAAAGAATTTGAAGGAGATATTACAGTTGTAGTGTTCCCATTATTGCGCTACAAAAAAGCAAACCCAGTACAAATTGGTGAAGATCTAGGAAAATATATTTTAGAAAACGTAACAGAAATCACGAATTACAATGTAGTAAAAGGTTTCTTAAACCTTGTTGTTAATGATTCTTTTTACACAAACTTCTTCCATAGAATATACTCAAATACTAGTTATGGTTTTGTTTCGCCAAAGGCAGATGATAAAGCAATGATGGTAGAATATTCATCGCCAAACACCAACAAACCTTTACATCTAGGACATGTCCGTAATAATTTATTAGGATATTCTGTTGCAGAAATTATAAAATCTGCCGGTAAAAAAGTTTACAAAACACAGATTATTAACGATAGAGGTATTCATATCTGTAAATCTATGTTGGCTTGGGAAAAATTCGGAAACGGAGAAACTCCTGAATCTTCACATTTAAAAGGAGATAAATTAGTTGGTAATTACTACGTAAAATTCGACCAAGAATACAAAAAGGAAATCGCACAATTAATTTCGGAAGGTAAAACAGAAGAAGAAGCTAAAAAAGAAGCTCCGTTACTCCTCGAAGCGCAACAAATGTTGCTAAAATGGGAAGCAGGAGATGCACAAGTTGTGGCTCTTTGGAAAAAGATGAATGCTTGGGTTTATGCCGGTTTTGATGTTACTTACAAAAGTATGGGGGTAGATTTTGACAACCTATATTATGAGAGTAACACCTATTTATTAGGAAAAGATGTTGTTGCACAAGGTTTAGAAAAAGGTGTTTTCTACAAAAAAGAAGACGGTTCTGTTTGGTGTGATTTGACAGAAGATGGTTTAGATGAAAAAATTGTGCTGCGCTCAGACGGAACAGCAGTTTACATGACCCAAGATATTGGTACAGCTATTCAACGCGTAAAAGATTATGCAGATGTTGGTGGAATGGTTTATACAGTTGGTAATGAGCAAGATTATCATTTTCAGGTTTTATTCTTAATCTTAAATAAATTAGGATTTGATTGGGCGAAACAATTACACCATTTAAGCTATGGAATGGTAGATTTACCGTCCGGAAAGATGAAATCTAGAGAAGGAACGGTAGTAGATGCGGATGATTTAATGATAGAAATGACAGCAACTGCAAAAGTAATTTCTGAAGAATTAGGTAAGTTAGATGGGTATTCTGATAGTGAAAAAAACGAATTGTACGAAACAATTGGTTTAGGAGCTTTAAAATATTTCATTTTAAAAGTAGATCCTAAAAAGAGAATTTTGTTCGACCCAAAATCTTCTGTAGATTTTCAAGGAAACACAGGTCCTTTTATACAGTATACTTATGCTAGAATTCAATCTATAATTAGAAAAGCAGACTTTGATTACTCACAACCTGTAACAATCGATTTACACGAAAAAGAAAAAGAGTTGTTAAAACAATTAGAGTTATATCCTGAAACAGTGCAACAAGCAGCAACAAATTATTCACCGGCAGTTATTGCAAATTACACGTATGATTTAGTGAAAGAGTTCAATTCTTTTTATCAAAATGTGCATATTTTAGGAGAAGAAAATTTAGACAAAAAAATATTTAGAATCCAACTTTCTAAAAAAGTAGCTGATACTATAAAATCGGCATTCTCGCTATTAGGAATAAAAGTTCCTGAGAGAATGTAAATTAGTTGGCTGTAAAAACAAAAGTTAGTAAATTGCGGGCGCTAAGCATTGAAGTATCGTCCTTTTGCTTTTTCAGCAAAAGATAAAATGGACAGCTTATTAAAACGCTCATAAAAGAGAACAAACAACATCAACATAGATAAATAATTACGATTACAATTATGAAATACGATATCATTATTATTGGAAGCGGACCTGGAGGATATGTAACTGGGATTAGAGCTTCTCAATTAGGCTTTAAAGTTGCCATTGTAGAAAAAGAAAACTTAGGTGGAATATGCTTAAACTGGGGTTGTATCCCTACAAAAGCATTGCTAAAATCTGCACAAGTGTATGATTATTTAAAACATGTTGACCAATATGGTTTAAAGGCCGAAGCAATAGATAAAGATTTTGATGCTGTTATTAAAAGAAGTCGCGGTGTTGCAAATGGAATGAGCAAAGGTGTTGCCTTCTTAATGAAGAAAAACAAAATTGATATTATTGACGGTTTTGGTAAGATTAAAACAGGTAAAAAAGTTGATGTTACTTCAGAAGATGGAAAGGTAACTGAATATAGCGCAGACAATATTATTATTGCAACAGGCGCACGATCTAGAGAATTACCTAATCTTCCTCAAGATGGAGTAAAAGTAGTTGGCTATAGAAAAGCAATGACTTTACCTAGCCAACCAAAATCTATGATTGTAGTTGGTTCTGGAGCTATTGGTGTTGAGTTTGCCCATTTTTACAACACAATGGGGACTGATGTGACTATTGTAGAGTTTATGCCAAATATAGTGCCGGTAGAGGACGTTGATGTTTCTAAACAATTTGAAAAATCGCTTAAAAAATCCGGGATTAAAGTAATGACAAACTCTTCTGTTGAGTCTGTTGATACCTCTGGAGAAGGTGTAGTTGCAACTGTAAAAACTAAAAAAGGTGAAGAAACTTTGAAAGCAGATATTTTACTATCGGCAGTTGGTATTAAATCTAATATAGAAAATATTGGATTAGAAGATGTGGGAATTATTGTTGACAGAGATAAAATCTTAGTTAACGACTTTTACCAAACAAATATTCCGGGTTATTATGCAATTGGAGATGTTGTTCCTGGCCAAGCTTTGGCACACGTGGCATCTGCAGAAGGAATTACTTGTGTTGAAAAGTTAGCCGGTTTACACACAGAAAAAATTGATTACGGAAACGTTCCTGGTTGTACGTATGCTACTCCAGAAATTGCATCTGTTGGACTTACTGAAGCAAAAGCAAAAGAAGCAGGTTACAATATAAAAGTGGGTAAATTTCCTTTTTCTGCATCTGGTAAAGCAACAGCAGCAGGAACTACTGAAGGTTTTGTAAAAGTAATTTTTGATGCAAAATATGGCGAATGGTTGGGCTGTCATATGATTGGTGCTGGAGTTACCGATATGATTGCTGAAGCAGTCTTAGGTAGAAAATTAGAAACTACTGGTCATGATGTTTTAAAAACAATTCACCCTCATCCAACTATGAGTGAAGCTGTTATGGAGGCAGTAGCAGATGCTTATGATGAAGTGATACATTTATAAATAATTACGATTTAAAGTAAATAATATTATTCCATTATATTTAACTATATTTAAAGTGAAAAAATTAGGTGGAAGGTTAATGGACTTAAAACGAGTATTTATACTTATTTTAAGTCATAACTTTTTTTTTAGATTTGCATAAAATTTTAAAAACAAATTTTCACTCAACAGATGAAGTTGGATATAAAAAAATCCATCTTTAAAAGCCTTTTAAAGATGAAATACATTTAATGAATGGGGTTAATAGAATGGTTTCTTTCAATTGTATACAAGATAAAGACTTATCCCTTCGTAATTCAAGTTACGGCTGTATTAACAATGGTATTTTTTATATCGATCTTAATTCTTGCTATTAGTGTTCAAAGAATTAGAAGAAAGGAGAAAAGGCGCAAGAAAATTATAGACAATAATGTTCCTAAAGTCAAAAAATTATTTGAAGACATTTTGTTTTCAGATAAAATTTTTGAAGAAAATGAAATCTTTGATAATTTCAAAGACATTGTTAAGAAAGTAAATAATCAATCTTTAAATATCGCAATAGGAGTTCTAGTTGATTTTAAAAATAAAAATAAAAAATCACTAAAATACTCACTGATTATAAAATCATTAAATATTACAGAACATATTGAAAAAAAATTTGATTCAAGTTCAAACACTGAAAAAATGAGTGCCTTTCAAGAAGCCTTTGTTTTGGATTTAAATAAATTTGATTCAAAAGTTCTTTATCATGCTTACAGTAAAAATAAAAGAATTAGAAATGAAGCAAGAAACTCTCATTTAGCTATAAGTTCAAATGATCCTTACCGATTTTTTGATGATTTTGAAGGAATCCTTACTAAATGGGATGAAATAGAGTTAATGCAATATCTCAAACTTCAAAACACGAGAGGTAATTTAGACGGTTTAGGCAAATGGATAAACTATTCTAAAAGTGAATCATTAGTTGTATTTCTAATTAAAATGGTTGGTTTTTTTAAACAGAAAGGGATAAATGATATTTTATTAGAAAAGTTGGAAGACGATAATGCCAGCATTAGAGCAGAATCTATCTTAACTCTAGGCGAATTAAACCTTAAAGATACAGAACCTACTCTTATAGAAAGATACTATATAGAGCCAGAGATTTGCCAAATAGCTATTATTAAAACCATAACAAAGTTTAACACAGGTAAGTCTTTATTTTTTTTACAAGAAATCTTTTTAGAATCAAATAATACCGATACCAAAAAGATTATTGCAGGCGCAATACTTAATTATGGCCACGACGGAAAAATAGCTTTTAAAAATTTTATAAACTCATTGAAAGGTTTCGACTTAACAATTTTAAAACACGTTGAAACTCCTTTAATTAAATTCAAATAAATGTTTGATATTTTTGTTACATCTTATGAGTACTTTATATTTTTTTATGCATCTTCCTTGATTCTAAGTTATATAATTTTAGCTATTTTGTCTTTTGTAGCTATCAATAAATATAAAAGCTATAATACAGATCTAGATGATGAAGAATTGTTAAACTCACATTTAGCTCCAGGTATTTCCGTAATTGCACCCGCGTACAATGAAGAGGTTACCATTATTGTAAATGTAAAATCTTTATTAACTTTAAATTACCCTCTTTTCGAGGTAATCATTGTAAATGATGGTAGTAAGGATGATACACTTAAATTACTTATTAAAGAGTTTGATTTGGTTGAAGCACCCTTCGCTTATGTAGAAAAAATTAAAACTCAACCATATAAGAGAACTTATAAATCTCAAAACCCGAAATATGATATCTTAACGGTAATTGATAAAGAAAATGGAGGTACAAAAGCAGATGCATTTAATGCGGGCCTAAATGCTTCAGTGTTTCCTTATTACTTAAATACTGATGTAGATTGTATTCTTGCAAGAAATACATTAACCAAAATGATTAAACCCATTTTAAGCTCTAAATCTAGGGTAATTGCAGTCGGTGCTACATTAAGAATGTCTAATAGTTGTGAGATTAAAGACGGAGTCATTACCCGAGTAAAACCCCCTAGAGCGTTAATACCACGTTTTCAAGAATTAGAATATATTAGATCTTATCTTCTAGGAAAAATGGGATGGGAGTTAATTAATGCTGTACCAAATGTTTCTGGTGGTTTAGGAATGTTTGATAAAGAAATAGCCATTAAAGCAGGTGGTTATGGTGCAGACTCTCATGCAGAAGACATGGATATGATGACCAGAATGGCTGCACACATGATGAATAATAGGTTAGACTATAAAATTGGTTATATTCCTTTATCATGTTGTTGGACAGAAGGTCCTCCTAATATTCAAATTTTAGGACGTCAACGCACAAGATGGGCATCTGGCTTATTTCAAATATTTAGTGATCATAGAAAAATATTATTCAATCCTAATTATAAAAAACTAGGGTTAATTACATTTCCTTATATTTTATTTTTCGAATTCTTGGCTCCTATCATAGAGGTTTTTGGTATTATCTTTTATATTTTTTTATTAGTTTTTGGATATGTTAATTGGACTTTTGCACCATTAATATTACTCTATTCTTACACTTTTTCTGTAATGATGTCTACAGTCGTAATTATTTGGGATCAAATGACATTTAAATACTATGATACTTCAAAAGAAGTTTGGACATTGTTTTTAACTGCTTTAATAGAACCTATCATTTACCATCCAATGATTTTGTTTTTTTCTTTAAAAGGATATTATAGCTACATTACATCTAGAGAATTGGCTTGGGGAACAATGACTAGACAAGGCTTTGACTCTGATAAGAATAAAGAAGGAGTTAATACTAAAAACGATAGTCCAAATTCAGATAATAGTACTTCGGGCAAAAAATTTAACGTTTTTAACAAGTAAAAAGGAGAGAGATAACCTGAAGACCTAGACAATTTAAAAAAAAACTTTATTAGTTATATTCTACACTCGTTATGAAATTAAATAAATCATCTTATATTTTAATTGTTTGTTTTTTATCGCAACTCAATATTTACGCTCAATCTTTTGATTCTTCAGATTTATATTTTGAGGAAGCAAAAAAAGACATTTTAGAACATAACTTCACAAAAGCGGCAAAAATGAGTTGGAGAGGTCTTCAATTGTCACCTGACGATTTAGATTTAAAAACTCTTTTAGGCAAAGCATATTTAGAATTAGGTAGGTTTGATACGGCGAGATATGTTTTAAAACAAGTACTTCTGAAAAGGAAAAAAGATATTAATACTCTAAAATATCTATTAAATATCGAACAAACTACGAATAGATACTCTGATGCAATTTGTTTTGTTAATTTACTATTAGAAATAGCTCCCTACAGCAGGAGTTGGTGGATGCGAAAAATAACTATCTACAAAGAGATGGGAAACTCAGAGGAAGCTGAAAGAGCTCTTAAGAGACTGCATCAATTATATCCTAATGATACAGAAATAAAAAATCAATTTAATTATATAAGACTTGGTGATGCCAAAAGTGCCACAGAATCTAAAAAATTTAAAGATGCTAATCAAATCTATGCTACAATTATACATGAAAATCCAGCAAATAAAGAAGCTTATTTAGGTATAATAAGAAACGAGTTATTAAGAGGAAACCCAGTGGCAGCTTTGAAATATGCAAATAGATCTTTATTGCAACTACCTAATGACTTACAACTTGTAGAAAAAAAGATTGGAATCTTAGAAGATCTTGGCAAATACGCAGAAGCAATTAAATATATAGAGACATTAGACAAATTAGTATTTAAGGGCATATATGAAAAAACATTACCATATTTATTACAAGAATCTGCTCGTTTTAATGAGTATGACAATTCTTATGAAGTAAATAAAAAAATAGTTGAATTAAATGGCAATGCTGAAGCGCAAGATTATGTAATTAAAAATGCATTAGGAAAAGGATATTATACAGATGCAGAATATTTCTTAAAAAAAGCTATTAAAAAGAATCCAAACAGCAAGAAATTGTTGATTCAAGAAATGGAACTTTATAAACCTAGGGGAGATAAAGAGAATTTTCAAAAAAAGGTATTAGTACTTCATGAAAAATTTCCTAATGATACAGATATAACTTATCAATACAATAAAATAATGTATGAAAGAGCAAAACTTTATGTAGAAAATAAACAATATCATCTTGCACTACCTATTTTTACTGAGTTAACTTCATTTCCAGATTTTATCAAGGAAGCAGAACAACAGATATTTGGTATTCTTACAGCTTTAGAAAGATATGACGAGGCTACAGATCAAATTGATAAATTAATTGGTTTAGACCCTGAAAACCCCGACTACTTGGTAAGAAAATCTACATTATACCAAAAAATGGAATTGTTCGATGATGCGCTAAATATTATAAGAAGTCTTGAACAAAAATACCCTTTAAGCATAAAATACCCTACTATTTATGTGAATCAAATTGAAGATTATGCTACTTTTTTAATGACTGAGAAAAGATATAGTAAAGTATTACCAATTATTGAAGATGGTTTAACTCGAGACAATAATAATAGAAGATTATTAGATATGGCAATCAATGCATCTTCCGCTATTCCTAACTATCAAAAAGGTATAAACTACAGTAAACGTGCTTTAAATTTTTATCCCAACAATAAAAAATTTAAACTCAAACTTAGTAATTTATATGCTAAAAATAAGGAATACGATAGTGCCTTAGTTATTTTAGATTCTTTAAAAAAGATTTATATATACGACAGAAAAATTAAAAATGCAGAAGCAGAAATCTTATTTTATAAAGCAAGAAATCAAGAGGAAGAGGGATTAGTAGATGAAGCTTTAAGTAATTATACTGCTGCATACTCTATAAACCCTGCTGATGAAGGTTCTCTAAAACGTATGATTAATCTACAAATTAATGAAAAATCTTATAAAGAGTCTTTAGATTTCATCAGCAAAAAAATTGAAAAAAATCCAGAAGAAAATTACTTGAAATTTAAAAAGGGTATCGTATTTGAATTATTAAAACAGTATGACTCCGCATACTATTATCAAAAGTTCAGAGAATTAGATAATCCTTTTGAACAAGTTGAGTGGAATAGAACTCTAGAAACTTTAAAAACAGAAGATTTAGAAAATGAAATTGCCGTTACTTATTTAGAAGCAACCTCTGATTCAATTGCCTTTAACACCTCTATAGCTAGTGTAAATTACAAAAAAATTAAAGAAAATTATACTTATGGTGCGGATATGAATTACGCTGCAAGACGCTCTGGTTCGGGATTACAAGGAGGTGTATATTTAGCTAAAATATTTACACCAAGTTTGTATGCAGATGCAGGACTGTTGATTGGATCCAAATTTTTTCCAAAACTTAAGTTATATGCTAATACTTACAAAGGTTTAAATAATGATTTTGAAGCACAATTTGGTTTAAGTTATGCTAGATTACAAAATGAGCAAAACTATTTAACTTTAAAATTAGGTGTAGCAAAATATTGGGAAGAAATTACTATTAATGCAAGACTTTCTTTGATGAGCACCTCAAATACTTTTGGAGATAATACGGACATAAACACAACAGAAAATTATTATTACACGAATTTTATGTTACAAGCAAGGATAAACTTAAATACAAGAAAAGATTATTTTTCCGTAATTGCCTCTGGTGGTAGTGCTCCTTTTGATCAACAATTAGAGTATCAAGAAAACACATTTTTAAACTTCTCTAATGTTATGGTTGGTGCCGGGTATAAATACCACATGTCGCCCAGAGCAGCAATATTAGTCAACGGAACTTGGATCAACTTTTTAAGTAATCAAACTACTATTGATACAATTATACAAGATGTTAATTACACAAACCAATACAATCTATCATTTACAATTATAACAACATTTTAAAGAATAAATGTTAACAATACGCTACTGTAAAAGATGTTAAAAAAACATATATATATTGCGATTACATTTTTCGCCTTAACTGCTTGTGCTCAAAACAAAGTTACTTTATATTCCAAACAACATAAAATAATTCCAAAAATTAATATTCCAATAACAGCCAATACTTTACTCAGTAATGTTGCTAAAGAATTTAATGAGAATTTTAAAAAACTTACAGGTCAATATCTAAAAATAGAGAGAAGCAATAGTCTTAATAACAATTATAATTACATTATTCTTAGAGTTAATCCAACGCAAAAAGACAATTATTGCTTTTATAAAAAAGATAAAAACATTACTATTCAAGGAGTAAATGCACAAAACTTATTATTTGGAATTAATCAATTCTTTAAACAGTTTACTAATTTAAAATTAAATAAAAAAAAATATAAAATTACACAACAAACAACAAATAGCGATATTGAAATTCCATTATCATTTAGCCATTGCTCTACTGCAGATTTTGATTACAGAGAGCCATATTTTTCTTCTAATTTCAATCCTAAATTTAGAGCACTGAACAAAACTAATTATCTTGAATTAGAATGGGGACTTTGGGGACATAATTTGAAAAAAAATCTTAAAAAATATAGCCTACCAGAAACTTCTTATGCAAAAGTAGGCTATAACAGAAATAAAAATCAATATTGTTTTACCAGTGATAGTTTGTATAAATACGTAAAGAAAGAAATTGGTAATATTTATGCGAATGACAATTCTCTTGACAAATACATGATTTTACCAAATGACAATAATATTGTTTGTACTTGCACAAATTGTAAAGTAGTTGGAAACACAAAAAGTGATGCAGCGCCTTCAGTATTTAACTTTTTAAATAGATTAGCCGAAGATTATAAAGAATTGTCTTTTTTCACCACTGCTTACGCAACCGTAAAAGAAATTCCTCAATTTAAGGCAGCAAGCAATGTTGGCATATTTTATAGTACAATAGATATACAAAAAGGTATACCTATTCAAGACTCAAAATATCGTAATCAGTTTAAAACTGATATAAAAAAATGGAAAAAATATGTTAACAACATATTCATTTGGGATTATTCTGTTAATTTTGATAATTATTTTGATATCTACCCTTCTTTGAAAGTTATTCAAAAAAACCTAAAATTATACAAAAAATTAGGAATTAATGGTGTATTCATGCATGGTAGTGAATATGATTACAGTACTTTTCAAGATTTAAAAGCAAAAATCATTGCAAAATTATTATGGAATTCAGATGTTAACTTAGATGATGAAATTAGATCTCATTTTTATGAAAAATATCCAAAAAAATTAGCTGAAGATTTAACATCTTATTACTCCTTTTTAGAAAATTCATTTTTAGAAAACAAAAAAGAATTACATATATATAGTGGTATTAAAAAATCAATTAAAAAATATCTCGATCCAAAAATGTTTTCTAGTTTTTATAAAGAATTTGAATTAAATGCAGAAAAATACAAGTACGATAAAGATTTTCTTAAAATTATCACCGCACTCACTTTTCTAAAATTAGAAATAATGAGAGATTCTGGATTAGGAAATTACGGCTTTGCAACAATAAACAACAACAATGAAATAATTGTAAAAAATGAAGTAGCCATTTTACTTGATAAACTATCAATGTTTAGTAAATCCTCTAACTTAAAAAATTATAATGAGTCAAGATTTAAAATTGATGAATATATTAAAAATTGGAGAGAAAAAATTTATAAATACCACAAGCGTAAACATTATTTCTTCAAGAAACCTTTTCATGTATTATCTAAATTAGACGAGGATTATACAAATATAAACGTATTAAATAATGGTACTTTTGGATTTTTAGATTATAACACAAACTGGCATATCAGCTCTATTGATAATTTAACTTTAAAGATTGAAAAAAAAATTATTGAGCTATCTAGAAAAATTACCTTTTCTTTTTTACAAGACACTAAACATTCAATTTATTATCCAAGCTCAATTGAAATATTAGACGTGAATAGCGACATAATTAAAACATTAAAATTGCCTTTAGATAAAACTAGTTTAGCTACTAAAGAGATATCTATTGCATTACCAACACAATTTGATAAGAAACAACTCTCAGATATATTTATCATCAAAATAAACAAAAATAATATTAAAGGAAAAAACGCTTTAGCATGCGATGAAATTATATTTAATTAAAATGTTTTAAATTTACAATAATGAAATATATCTATTGGATTTTACTTATCTGCTTAATTTGTATTTCTTGCGATATTAGGAAGCCTAGTATAGAGAAAGTTGATAAAACTAAAATGGAAATTATTCAGCCCGTAAGACACTATTACCCAATATTGCGCGGATCTGAATTAACTGCAGTTTATAAATTTTATAATACAGGTAATGAACCTCTAATTATTTACGACGTACAAGCATCTTGTGGTTGTATTGAGGTTAATTTTCCATCATCCTCTATTGGTAAAGATGACTTTGGTTTCATAACTTTAGATTATGATAGTGCAAAAAACATTGGTTATGTAGAGTTTTACATAACTATTGTTGCGAATACAGAAAAAAATATTTTCACAACTATAAAATTTGACTTAAATGTTGTCACTTCTGCGGATTATACAAAAGATTATGAGGAAATTTATTTAAAAAGAAAAAAACAAAAACTAGCAGATGCGATAGATGGAGATTTAACCCAATACGGTTTTTATACTGATGATGAAGATACAGGAAGAAAAAAATAGAATTTAGTATTAAATAAATTACTATTTGTAAAAATCAAACCATGAAAATGGAGATAAAAAAGGAAAAATAGCACAAACTGTTATAGTAACGGTATAAAATACCGAGCTGTTTTTATAGCTAATATGAAACTTATAGACTGTTATATGAATCCTGAAGAAAAAAAACAATTAAAAAACGATAACCTCATCAAATATTGGGAGACAAAAAGAGACAACAGAGTTAAGTATGCTATTCTTCAAAGTCTTTATTTTGCAATTCCTTTTAGTGTTGTTTTTCAGGTATTAGAAAGTTTACAAGGATTTTTTACTTTAAAATTCGTATTTAAATTTATTACAATTTTTAGTGTTTATTTTTTACTAACGTATTATGTTTCTTTCAAAATTTATGAAAAGAAATATCAAAAAATAAAAAAACAACTTTAAAAATTTGATTACCGATAAAAAAAAGTTTTTTAAAGAAATACTTAAAGCAATTAGTAAGCTTATTATAGCTGGAATTCTTATTGGAGTCTTAAAACAATATGATGCGATACTTGCGGGAATCTTAATTCTAAAAATCACACATAATGTTTACAAAGAAATCATTCTGCCAAAATCAAACAAAAATTGGTTGATTATAGCCGGTATGCTTCTTACTGGTTTTGGCGGAATTGTTGGTGAAACTTGGGGTGTTGCAAATGGATACTGGGAATATCATAAAGTTACAAGAGAACTGCCTCTTTGGCTACCTTTTGCTTGGATGTTAGCTTTTCACTATTTATATAAATTAGAGCGAAATTTAATTCCTTTATTAAAAGTCAAAACTCAAAAAAACAAAATTCTTCTGGCAATTGTATTAGCATTAGTGCTACCTGCATTTGGAGAAGTTATTACAATTCAATTAGGTGTTTGGACGTATTATTGGCCTTATCAGCTTCTGGGAGTGCCACTATATGCCTTTATTTGTTTGGTATTCGTACACATGTTGGTCTATACGCTGCTGCATTTAATTTGTAAAAAGTATAAAATTGAAGATGTCGTTTTTAATTAAATACGGTCATAAGTCAATTTATAATTACACAATCATTTTCTCACAAAATGTCATCAAATTAAAATCTCCAAGCAACAATTCTAGTTACTTTATTGCCTTGATGCATAGGTATTACTTTAAACTCTGCTGCCCCTAATTTCTTAGATGACTTTTCTAAGCTTTTTACATTTTCTTTTTTAGAAACTAAACTTGTAAACCATTTACTAGTAGTTTTGAATAATGAACTTTCATATAAATAATTATGTAAAAAGGCTTTTTCACCACCAATGTACCATAATTCATTATTATTACCTGCAAAATTTCTAACAGCGTTGTTTCCTAAGTTTTTAGATTTTCTACCATTTGCTCCTTGTGCTTCCTCGGCTGATTTATAAAAAGGTGGATTACACATTACAGCAGCAAAAGAATCTCCGTCAACGATAATACCTTTTAAAATATTTTCTTCTTTAAATTGTTGACGTAACTCAATTTTCTCTGTAAGTTTATTGTCGTCAATAATATCTTGTGCGGTATCTAAAGAATCTAAATCGATATCTGTTGCTACAAAACTCCAATCATAGATAGATACTCCTAAAAGTGGATAAATACACGTTGCACCTGTACCAATATCTAATATTTTAACCTCTTCTTTAAAAGACAGTAAATCTACCAAATAATGAATATAATCTAAACGTCCTGGAATTGGAGGGCATAAATTTTCTCTAGGAAAATTCCAATTAGAAATTTTATCTAAAGAACAAATTAAGGCTTTATTAAGCTCTCTTACTGCTTCCGGATTTGAAAAATCTATTGTTACAGTACCAAACTTATTTTTAGCAACGAACTGCTTTAATTCTGGATTTTGGACACTTAATTCATCAAAATTATAACCATTTTTGAAAATATTCTTTGGGTGTAGACCTTTATCTTTCATTATAATTCTAATACTGTAAATTCTAATTGTAAAGGTTTTAAAGCACCTTTTAACGCTTTGATAAACGAAGAACCATACGCTAAATAATATTCAGAAAAATTACGTTGTCGTTCCTCTAAACTTTGGTTTGGTAAAATTTCATTTTGAAGTTGAGTAATTCTATCAACTAAATCTTTTTGTCTTCTTTTCTCTGCTTTTAACAAACGTTTCTGCAGATTTTGTAAACCTTTAACTTGTTTTTTTTCTTGCGCATTTACTGCATTTAAAAATGAAACATCGGTTTGTCTTGCAATTTCTTGCAATTCTAAAAACTGCTTCTCTAAGAGATTAATCTTGGCATCGAAGTTAACCTTAATCTCAGAGTTTTCAATTACTTTTTTAGACAATAAATCATATTGTTTTAAAAAAAGTTCTTCAAAAGTGATATTGAGCTTTCCAAGTTTATTTACTTGTTTTTCTGTTACTAATTGTAATGAATTACGCAATAATAAAATAGGAAAAGGAGTTTTAACTTTTTCAAAATAATCCTTTAACTCTAACCAGTAAGCCATTTCTCCCCCTCCGCCCAAATAACAGAGATTTGGTAAAATAACTTCTTGATATAAAGGCCTCATAATTACATTTGGCGAAAAAGCTTTTGGGTCTTTATCAACCTCTTTTAAAATTTCTGTTTTAGAAAAAGTAATTTTTGTATTGTTAACTTTATAAACTCCATCTTCAAAAATAATACGTTCTCTAAAATCATCTCCCAAATAAAACAAATTAATTTCTCTTGGACTTACTTGAATTTTATAATTTTTCTCAAGTTCTTTAATCGTTTTAGAAACCGCTTTAAAAGAAGTTTGATTTTCTAATTCATCTTTTACAATCGGATTAAATAATTGTTTCAAATGGGTGTCATCACCATCAAGAATTACTAAACCATATTCGCCAAACAATTCATTTGCAATGAAACGCGTTGCATCTACTAAATTTTTATGTTTTAAATATCCATCAGAAAATAATTTCCTTATAAATTCTGCATTTTTAGAACTTCCTAAATGATTCGAAAACACATTAAAAACATCTTCTAAACCTTCTGTAGAAAAGCGTCCTACTGCTCCACCATCTTTTCTATTCCATTGTACTTTTTTACCTTCAAAATTAAAATAATTAATTTCTTCAAAATCATGATCTTCTGTTGCCATCCAATATATGGGAACAAAATTTTGCTCTGGAAATTTTTCTGATAATTCTTCGCACAAATTAATGGTAGAAATAATTTTATACAAGAAATATAAAGGCCCGGTAAACAAGTTTAATTGATGACCAGTAGTAACTGTAAATGTATTTTGTTTCTTTAATGCCTCTATATATTCATTGGCTTTTTTAGAAATATCGAAATTTTTATATTGCTTTTTTAAAGCATCCACCAATACTAATCTCGATTGTAAACGAAAGAGTTTCTGCTTCTCTTCTATCTGATTATGGAAACCAGAAATATCAGGAAAATTGTTGTAAAAAGGTTGTAATGTTTTATTCTTCTCTAGGTAATCTAAAATTGTTTTAGAGAAAAACCCGGTTTTTTTAAAAGGGATGTGTGTTATATTCATATTAGTTAAGAATAACACTTTTAAGACAACAATCAGAATCTGTTATAGAGTTCATGTAGTGTGATTAATTTTTGATAAAAATACGAATATTTTACCCTTTGCCATTAAGCTAAAATGAATCTAACAAAGTTTTAACAAGGTAATGAATCTATCTAAGGACAGATAAAAGTATTTAACTTAAATCAAAATGCCAAAAACTCGAATCGTGGCTTGCCTCTTCTTTTTTGACTTTAGTACAATAATCACTTTCATTATTATGAAAGATATATGAACTTATTGTTTTTTTCTACTATCAAAAAATCATTATTTTTTAAAATAGCTTTGTAAAAGCTTTACTAGAACTCCAATTAAAATATGCTTTTTTCAAAGCAATTATTTGCATAAAAAAACCCTACACAAAGCAGGGTATTCAATATTTATTTTCTTTTCTGATTTAAGGGTATTGGTTTATCTTGCTTTACAACTGGTGTTCCATATAAATCGTAATCTCCAGCTTCATGAATCTCAATATCAATAAATTCTCCTATTTTAATATAATGTTGTTTGGCATCTACAATAACATCGTTATCTACATCAGGCGAATCAGATTCCGTTCTGCCATAGAAAACCTCTCCGTCTTTTCTATCAAACAAACATCTAAATGTCTTACCTACTTTTGCTTGATTCAATTCCCAAGAAATTTGAGATTGAATTTCCATAATTTCATTTACTCTTTTAAACTTTACCTCTGCCGGTACATCATCTTCTAAAACATAAGCACCTGTATTTTCTTCATGCGAATACTCGAAAGCCCCCATGCGCTCAAAACGCATTTCTTCTACCCAATCTTTTAATTCTTGAAACATTTCTTCGGTTTCTCCGGGATAGCCCACAATTAGAGTAGTTCTAATTGCCATTTCTGGAACCGTTTCTCTAAACTTATGAATTAAAGCAGTTGTTTTCTCATGCGTTGTGCCTCGTTTCATAGATTTTAACAACTCCGTATTGATATGTTGTAAGGGTATGTCTAAATAGTTACAGACTTTAGGCTCACGTTTCATTACCTCTAAAACATCCATAGGAAAACCGGTAGGAAAAGCGTAATGCATACGAATCCACTCAATACCCTCTACTTTTGCAAGCGCTTCTAGTAAATCTGCTAAAGCTCTTTTCTTATAAATATCTAATCCATAATAGGTTAAATCTTGTGCAATTAACATTATTTCTTTAATTCCTTTTTCTGCTAATTTTGTTGCTTCTGTAACAAGTTCTTCAATTGGTGTAGACACATGTTTTCCTCTCATTAAAGGAATTGCACAAAAAGAGCAAGGTCTATCACAACCTTCTGCTATTTTTAAATACGCATAGTGTTTGGGGGTAGTCGTTAATCTTTCACCAATTAATTCGTGTCTATAATCTGCCTCTAAAGCTTGTAAAAGATTTGGTAAATCGTGAGTACCAAAATATTGATCTACGTTTGTTATTTCATTTTCTAAATCAGGTTTATAGCGCTCACTTAAGCACCCTGAAACAAAAACTTTGTCTATTTCACCAGCCTCTTTTCTTTTAGCATAATGCAAAATTGTATCAATAGACTCTTCCTTTGCTTTACCAATAAAACCACATGTATTAATTACTACAATGTTACCATCATCTTCAGGATCTTCATGAACGACCTCTTTTCCATTAGCCTTTAATTGCCCCATTAAAACTTCTGAGTCATAAATGTTCTTAGAACAACCTAAAGTAACAACGTTAATCTTATTTTTTTTGATGGTTTTTGTGCGCATATTTATAACTTTTTCCTTAAGCGAAAGGGCTTTAGGATTTAGATTTTAATTAATTAATGATTTAATATAACAAAATTAAAACGTCTGCAAAAATAACATTTTCATTATGATTCCATTATATCCTAAAGGTATATTTTTTTGTATTATTTTTTACATAAAACATTTAACCATCAATTTAAAACCTTGATTTTCAAATTATAAATTTTAACTTTTTACACAAAGAAAAAGTCCTAAGATAAATTGTGTTTTATAATAAACGATACCAACAACGAACTTAACTTTTAATATTCAGAATAAAAACTTACTGAACATAAACAATAAAGCATGTGATAATTTTAAATAAGAAGACTAAAAAAATGATGTTATCGGAATGACAGAACTCACGAAAAAACAAAACATAAAAACATCCAAAACAAGTGTTTATGGGTTTTTAAATTCCATGCTTACGCAATAGTTACTCGACCCTGACCCGATGGAAGTTGCATACGTACGCGATAAAAGTTGCGTACGTATGCAATTTTACAATATTTAAAGTTTTCTATAAATACCTTAATTATGTAATTATTTAATACAATTCTGATGGATTTAAGATAAGTGTAACTCGATTTAAAGCACAAAAAAACTCTTTTTACAGAACAGACTGCAAAAGGAGTTTTTGTTATTTTTTTATATGTTTTGGAAAACTATTTAAAAAAAGAATCTACAAATTCGTGTTTATTGAATACTTGTAAATCGTCGATACCTTCACCCACTCCAATATATTTTACGGGAATCTTAAACTGATCTGAAATTCCAATTACAACTCCGCCTTTTGCTGTGCCATCTAATTTTGTAACCGCCATAGAAGTAACTTCCGTTGCTATAGTAAATTGTTTGGCTTGCTCAAAAGCATTTTGCCCAGTAGAACCATCCAGAACTAATAAAACATCGTGTGGAGCACTTTCTACTACTTTCTGCATAACTCTTTTTATTTTAGTTAACTCATTCATTAAATTAACCTTATTATGTAAACGACCGGCTGTATCTATAATAACAACATCTGCATTCTGTTTAACTGCAGACTTTAAAGTATCAAAAGCCACAGAAGCAGGATCAGACCCCATTTCTTGTTTTACGATAGGTACATCTGTTCGTTCTGCCCAAACCTGTAGTTGATCTATGGCTGCTGCTCTGAACGTATCGGCAGCGCCTAGAACCACTTTCAAACCTTGTTTTTTAAACTGACTAGCTAATTTACCAATAGTTGTTGTTTTACCAACACCATTTATACCAACAACCATTAATACATAGGGCATTTTATTACCGTCTTTATCTTCAGAAATTTTTGGAATGGTAAAATCAGTTTCATTACCAAGATTGGTTTCAGATAATAAACCTGCAATTTCTTCACGAAGAATATTATTTAGTTCGTCTGTTCCAACGTATTTATCTTTGGCTACTCTCGCTTCTATTCTATCAATAATTTTAAGCGTTGTATTTACACCAACATCAGAAGCCACTAAAACCTCTTCTAGGTTATCTAAAACATTTTCATCTACTTTAGATTTTCCGGCAACTGCTTTAGTTAATTTACCAAAGAAACTTTCTTTAGTTTTTTCTAATCCTTTGTCTAAGGTTTCCTTTTTTTCTTTTGAAAATATTTTTTTAAAAAAACTCATTTTTAATTTTTATTCAAAACAATAATACGCTAAAAAAACGGGTTATTGATTGGGTTTAAAATATTTTTATATTGCTAAGTAGAGTCATTGAATCGGTATATTTGATAAATAAGAATTTCTTTAAAAGTATTACTATGTAATCTATCTGAAAACCAAAACATCATCAAATAAAAAAATTATTAGTAATAAAATCATATCAAAAAATATGACCTTTAAACTTAACTCAAACTAAAATCCATGTGCAACATCAAGCAATAATCAAAAATACATAATAATAAGACGCAAAAAAAAACTACTTTCTAAAAATAGAAAGTAGTTTTTAATATTTTATAAAGTAAAACTTACTTTTTTGCTAAAAATTCATTCACCTTTGAAGGATCCATAATTGATTCCACAAATGTGTATGCTCCCGTTTTTGGAGATTTTACCATTTTTATAGCTTTACTTAATCTTTTTGAAGATGTTTGTAACGATGCTACTGTTTTCTTTGCCATTGTCTAAGTGTTTTAAATCTATGTGCTCTTTTCTGAGTTCTAGATAGTTTTATTATTTTATTTCTTTATGAACGGTCATTCTCTTTAAAATAGAATTGAATTTTTTGATTTCCATTCTATCCGGAGTGTTCTTCTTATTTTTAGTTGTAATATATCTAGATGTACCTCTTTCGCCTGAAGCTTTGTGTTCTGTACATTCTAAAATTACCTGAACTCTGTTTCCTTTTTTTGCCATCTGTATAAAATTTTAAATCGCTTGAGCTTATTTAGTTAAAAATCCGTTAACTCTTGCTTCTTTTATAACTGCAGAAATACCTTTTCTGTTTATATTTTTTAAAGCTGATGCAGATACCTTTAAAGTAATCCATTTATCTTCTTCTGG
>JAQXAP010000128.1 GCA_029252865.1 Polaribacter sp. | reverse complement strand
TTAAGTCATCAGAATGTTAACGAAGGTAAATATAAAGTCTGTTTAGAATATCATTTAAAAAATTGTAATGGTGCTTGTGAAGGATTAGAAACAGAGACTCATTATAACAATGCTGTTTTAGAGATTAGAAATATTATTAAAGGAAATTTTAAAGAAAGTTTAGAAAAATTTCAAGAAAAAATGTTATCCTTTGCTCAAAAAATGGAGTTTGAAGAGGCTCAGAAAGTTAAAGAAAAACTATCGTTATTAGGCAATTATCAGTCAAAAAGTACTATTATAAATCCGTCTATAAATAATGTAGATGTATTTTCTATTATTTCCGATGAAACGCATGGTTATGCAAACTTTTTAAAGATTTCTAACGGTTCAATTATTCAATCTCATACAACAGAAATTAAGAAAAAATTAGACGAAACCGATAAAGAATTATTAGAATTATTTATTGTTGAAATCAGGCAACGCTTCAATTCTCAATCTCCAGAAATTTATACTCCTTTCAAAGTTGATTTAGGTGAGAACGTAAAAGTTACGATTCCTAAGTTAGGTGATAAAAAACGAATTGTTGAGCTCTCTGAAAGAAATGCAAAATATTACAGAATGGAGCAATTTAAGCAAGTACAAATTGTAGATCCAGACAGACATGTAAAACGAATTATGGCGCAAATGAAAAAGGATTTGCGTTTACGTTCAGAGCCTCGTCATATAGAATGTTTCGATAATTCAAACATTCAGGGTACGCATCCTGTTGCAGCTTGTGTTGTTTTTAAAGACGGAAAACCAAGTAAAAAAGATTACAGACATTACAATATTAAATCAGTTGATGGTCCAGATGATTTTGCTTCTATGGAAGAGGTCGTTTATAGGAGGTATAAGCGTTTGTTGGAAGAGGATCAGCCTTTGCCACAACTGATAATTGTTGATGGAGGAAAAGGACAATTATCATCTGCCTTAAAAAGTTTAGATCTTTTAGGATTAAGAGGTAAAATTGCTATTATTGGAATCGCAAAACGTTTGGAGGAAATTTATTATCCGGGAGATCCAATTCCTTTGTATTTAGATAAAAAGTCTGAAACACTTAAGATTACCCAATACTTAAGAAATGAAGCTCATAGGTTTGGTATTACGTTTCATAGAAATAAACGCAGTAAAACGGCAATTCAGTCTGAATTAGAGCAAATACCTGATGTTGGCAAACAGACCATTACTGCTTTATTGCGAAAATTTAAGTCCGCAAAACGCGTTAAAGAAGCTTCTTATAGTGATTTAAAAGAAGTTATTGGAAACACAAGAGCAACAAACGTTTACGAATATTTTCATCCTCAAAAAAAATGAAAAATTTCTTAGGAATTATTTTCTTATTCTTTTCAATTATATGTTTTACTCAAGATAAGCAACCAAAAGTTGGTCTAGTTTTAAGTGGAGGTGGTGCAAAAGGATTTGCTCATATTGGTGTTTTAAAAGAAATTGATAATGCTGGTTTACAGATAGATTATATTGGGGGCACCAGTATGGGTGCAATTATAGGAGGTTTATATGCAGTGGGATATTCTGGTAAGCAAATAGAGCAAATAGTTTTAGAAACTAATTTCATTACTCTTTTACAAGATAAATTACCAAGAAATTCTTCATCTTTTTTCGAAAAAGAATCTGGTGAGAAAACTTTTATAACATTGCCTGTTCAAAGTGGTTCTTTAGGATTGCCAAAAGGGGTTTCTAAGGGGCAAAATGTGTTGAATATTTTATTCGAATTGTTGGCTTCAGTAGAGTATATTAAAGATTTTAAAAAATTACCAATCCCTTTTTTTTGCATCGCTACAGATATAGAAAATGGAAGTGCTGTACTCCTGGAAAAAGGATCTTTGCCAATGGCTTTAAGAGCTAGTAGCTCTTTTCCGACCTTATTAACACCTGTTGTTTTGGATGGTAAGTTATTGGTAGACGGTGGCGTTGCAAATAATTTTCCAGTATCGATTATGAAATCAAAAGGAATGGATATTATTATAGGAGTTGATGTAGAAGGTAGACTGAATAAAAAAGAAAAGCTAAACTCTGTTCTAGATATTATGAATCAGATAGTAAGTTACCAAATGTATAGTAAGAGTTTTGCAGAGAAAAGAAAGTTAGATGTTTATATTAATCCAGAAATTAAAGGTTATAGTGTTGTCAGTTTTGATAAAAAAGATGAAATTTTACAAAAAGGAATTGAACAATCAGAGAAGTTTGCATCAGTTTTTAAAGAATTAGCTTTAAAGCAAACTGAGAAAAAAGAACGTAAGAAATTAAATTTTGATACGGAGAAATACTTCATTTCTGAAATTAATTTAATAGGCTCTAATAATTTTTCAAGAGCCTTTGTTTTAGGGAAAATGAAGATTAAAGAAAGAGATAGTCTGTCAAGAAAAGAGATTACTAAAAGAATTCATTTTCTCTCTGCTACAAAAAATTATGAAAAAATAGTTTATAATTTAACTAAGAAAGATGATGATAGTTATGCACTAAAATTCTCTGTGCGAGAGTCTAACAATAACGCAAATATAAAACTAGGAATTCATTACGATAATTTATATCAATCAGGAGTGTTATTAAATTATAATAAAAAAAATGTATTATTGGGAAATGATATGTTTTCTCTGAATGTAGTTTTAGGAGACAACTTAAGGTATAGCTTAGATTATTTTGTAGACAATGGATTTTATGTGAGTTATGGGTTTCGTTCTAGATATGATCACTTTACTGTCAACTCTAAGTTTAACCCTATTGTTTCTCAGTTTCCGGCAATTAGCAGTATTAATTTAAAATATACTGATTTCACGAATCAATTCTTTCTTCAAACAACATTTAACAGAATATTTGCTTTAGGTGTTGGTGTGGAGCATAAATATGTAAATGCAACAACCCAAACAGTTACTACTTTTAATAATGAAAACACCACTTTTGATAATAGTAATTATGTGAACGCATTTGGTTATTTAAAATTGGATACATATAACAAAAAAAGTTTTCCAACTAAAGGGTATTTTGCTGATTTAAACTTTAAATGGTATCTGTATTCATCAGATTATAATGAAAATTTTACATCTTTTTTACAGTCAAAAGGAACTTTGAGTTTTGCAACTACTTTTTTTGATAAACTGACCTTTCAAATGACTAATGAGGCTGGGATTACTCTAAATGAAAAAGATTCTGATGTTTTTGATTTTTATCTTGGAGGTTACAATGAAAATTATATTAATACTTTTGTTTCTTTTTATGGGTATGATTTTGCAGAGCTCTCTGATGTTTCTTTTGTAAAATCAGGATTTAGTTTAAGGTATGCTTTTGCAAAGAATCATTATGCCTCTGTAATGGCAAATTATGGTCGATTGGATAATAATGTTTTTAAAAATATAGATTTGTTTAAAGACATAAAATCTGGTTACGCAATAGGTTATAGTTATGATACTTTTATAGGACCAATAGAATTAAAATACAGCTGGTCTCCAGATAACAACACAAACTATTGGTTATTTAATTTGGGATTTTGGTTTTAATAAGTAGAAATAATGAACACTAAAAGTAATTGATTAAATGATTCTTTATTAAGATTTAATTAGTTTGAGTATTCATCGAATTTTGTCATCTAATGTTTTCTATTTATTGAGGATGATTTATATAAATGTTACTGAGTTAAAAATAACTTAATAATAATGGAACAAAAAAACCATGAAATTAATTTCATGGTTTTTTTGTGAATTAAAATAGCACTTATTTTACTTGTTTTGTATTTAAGTAAAACTCCTCATAAGTTTGTAACAAACTCATTAAGGCACCAATTAAATCTTTTGTTTCTAATAAAACACTAAAGTATAACGTAGTATTTTTAGGACTTGTTTCGTCGGTTCTAATTCTTGCTACTTGTTTTTCAATAGAATTGGAAACATCTACTAATAAAGCTTGTTTTTCAATCAAAACATTGTCCAGATCATCAAAGGTTCTATTTTTGAAAATTTCATTTATTTTAACTAATAAAGAAGATAATTGATTATCAATTGCTTTTAAGTCCTTTAACTGTTCTTTTTTTAAGTTTTTATGATTATTGTTTACATGTTTATAACTTGCTCTCGATATATAACTAATAGATTGCGCTACATCTTGTAAATAACCTAGAACCTCAATATAAAATTTACTTGCTTGAACAGAAGTTTCATCTAAAGATTTAATAAAATAGAAAACACCATCTTTTAAACCATCAATCTCATCATTTAATTTTTCTACGTGTTTGTCAGTTTTACGTAATTTATTTAAATCATGGTTTGCTAAATCATTAACAACGTTTGTGTATAATTTATTAACTCTAGTAGCAACCTCAGAAATATGATCTGCACTTTCCTCTATAACACCATTAATGGTAATTAAATCTGCTCTTTCTATAAATTGTTGTTTTTTAACTTCTTTTGTTTTCTTTCGATGTATTAAAGTGTTTCTTCCAATTAGAATTGCAACAATAGCTAATAATATTGGAATCATAACCATATCCCAACTAATTAAATAAGCAACCAAGGCCGCAGCCAAGAATGCAGTTATAGCTGTTAAAAACCATCCTCCAATTACATTTAAAACACCAGCAACTCGATATACTGCACTTTCTCTACCCCATGCTCTATCTGCTAAAGAGGTACCCATTGCAACCATAAAAGTAACATAAGTTGTAGATAATGGTAATTTCATTGAAGTTGCAATAGAAATTAAAATACCCGCAACAATTAGGTTAACAGAAGCTCTAATCAGATCAAATGCTGGTAATTCATAAGTTTTATCTTTTGGTAAGCTGATAACTGGCTTTTCAAATTTAGAATTTACAAATTCTAAAGTTGGTTTAGGAATAATGTAACTAATCACTGAATTTAAACCCATTGCAACTCTAACTACAACCCTAGATAAAGGATTAGGTTGAAATTTTTCGTGTCCTTCTCCTTGTCTAGACAAATCAATTCCTGTTTTGATAACATTTTGAGCTTTACTAGATGTCCACAATGTAACCACCATAACTCCTCCTGCAATTAAAAGAAGCCATACGTTAGAAGGTACCTTTTTTGCCAATACCCCCATTGAAAAAGCATCAGCAGCCAAACCAGAAACTTCCCAAGCTTGGTATGAATTCCATGCTGCAATTGGCACTCCTACAAAGTTTACTAAATCATTTCCAGAAAAAGCCATTGCTAAAGAAAATGTACCAACTCCAATGATAAGTTTTAAAATATTAATTTTAAATACTTTGATTAAAAGTTGTGAAATAAGAGACCAAGCTGCAAAACTTCCTGCTATAATGGCTATGGTATTGCCCTCTATTAAATGTTTTACATCTTTGTAGAAAGGAGTTCCTTTCATTCCTTTTATGATAATAAAATATGTAATTGCCGTAATTGCAAAACCACCAAATAACGCATTGATATAGGTAGCTCTTTTTTCAAAATTAAATGAATAAATTAATCTTGAAAAGAACTGTACAATTGCACCAACAGAGAAAGCTACTACAACAGAAAGCAGTATACCAAAAATAATTTTAGTAGCTGTTTCATGGTTAATGTAGCTCCATAGATCGTTAAAGGATTCAGAATCATTAGCCGATATTTTTAACAAAGAAATACAAACAGCAGCTCCTAGTAATTCAAAAACAATTGAAACTGTTGTTGATGTTGGCATACCAAGTGAATTAAAGATATCTAATAATAAAATATCTGTAATCATAACCGCCATAAAAATGAACATGATGTCTTGAAACATAAACATATTAGGATTAAAAATACCTTTACGCGCAACTTCCATCATTCCACTAGAGGTAATTGCTCCCATAAAAACACCAATACTAGCTATTATCATGATGTTTCTAACTGAAATTGCTTTAGACCCAATCGCTGAGTTTAAAAAGTTAACAGCATCATTACTAACACCTACTACAAGGTCAATAATTGCTAAAACTGTTAATGCTATTAGCATTAAAATATACGGATTATCCATAATAAACTATTCTTTTTTTGT
>JAQXAP010000101.1 GCA_029252865.1 Polaribacter sp. | reverse complement strand
AGCAGACTGTCTATCTGTAATTTATTTGTTAAATTGGATGCTTAAAACAAAATACAAAACTCATAAAAACATCAACAAGATTTGTTGATTAATCTAACACTTTGGTGTTCATCACAAATGAAAACAATTAAATACTTAAATACAAAAATGAAGATAGTATTAATATTACTTGGAGTTGTATTTATTGCTTTTGTGATCGTGCAACTTTTTGCATTGAATAGCCAAAAAAATATTGAGACGTACCCTTATGTAATCCATAAAAAATATAGCACATTTGAGGTAAGAGATTATGAAAAAACTTTATTTACCTCTGTCACACTCAAAACTAAAGGATATAAAACTTCTTCAAGCAAAGGATTTTCCATTTTAGCGGGATATATTTTTGGTGGGAATGAAAGGAATGAAAAAATATCTATGACCTCACCAGTAACTATGACATTAGAAGATTCTATGACGATGAAATTCATGGTTCCAAAAAATTTAAAAAAAGAAATGCTTCCCAAACCAAATCAGTCGCGCATAGAATTTCAGGAAGAACCAGCAAAAACTGTTGCTGCAATAAGCTTTAGCGGCTGGGCTAATGACATAAAAATAGAAAAGTATAAACAGAAATTAAAATCAGCTTTAGACTCTGAAGGTATTGTACATAATGATAAATTTTATTTTTTTGGTTATAACGCACCTTATGAAGTTTTTAATCGTAAGAATGAAGTTATCGTTGAATTACGTACAGATGAACTTGCCAAATAAAAAAGGCAAAATGAAAACTGAGAATACATATTACTAATTGAAACGCCTCGTGTACAAAATAGCTGGGCAAACGTATCAAAATACATAAAATATGGATTTACTAAATAAACTTCACCAATTTTTTCTATCTGAATTCGCCAAAAAACGGATTGAAAAAACAATACTCTATGTTGCGTTACTTGGCTTTTTTATTCACTTAATTTTAATTTATTTATCAAACGCTGGGATCGTAAATTTGTCTTTAGAATCAGAATTACTTAAAAATCCGATATCCGCAATATATACCCCATTTTCATTTATACTTGTTTATGAAGTATATTTATTAATCTATTACTTACCAAAATCATTTACCACTTATGTAACGAAACAATACGAAATTATAACACTTATAATTATCCGAAAATTATTTAAAGATTTATCTATTCTTGAATTGTCATCAGATTGGTTTCAAATAAAAGGTGACCTGCAATTTACTTATGATATCTTGGCATCAATTATTCTTTTCTATCTGATTTTTCAGTTTCAAAAACAAGGAATGCAAAAAGCAATACAACAACAAGAGAATAAACCAAAAATTGAAAGATTCATCAGTAGAAAGAAAATAATTGCTATTTCCCTGGTTCCTATTTTTTTTATAATGGCTTTAATTACACTTGCAAATTGGATTACAGGTGTTTCTTTTAGTTCTAACGACCTTCCGAGTTTTGAAACAATTAATAATTTATTCTTTGATAAATTTTTTACTGTTCTAATTTTAGTGGATGTTGTTTTACTATTAATTTCCTTCTTTTACACCGATAAATTTCATAAGATAATAAGAAATTCAGGGTTTGTAGTTTCAACGATTTTAATCCGTATGTCATTCGGCGTAAGCGGATTAATAAGTACAATTTTAATTGTGGTAGCTGCGTTGTTTGGATTAGCCATATTAATAATTCATAACAAATATGAAAAAAATACTTAACCGAAGAATTCTTAGACAAGAAGGTTATGTTTCAGCAATTAAAATCATGATATATAAAAAATTCACTTTTAGATTCTATCTTTTATTTATTATACTTTTTTTAAACTCATTTCAATTGATTGAGGCTCAAACAAGAACCAAGTTAGTTGATAAACCAGTTTATATGCACTATATGCCGTGGTTTGACAGCCCGGAATATAATTCTAATTGGGGAGGACACTGGACAATGTCTAATATGGATCCTAATGTAATTATTGATGAAATTACTGGTAAAAGAGAAATAGCATCTCATTATTACCCCTTAATTGGGCCATATGACAGTCAAGATCCTGACGTGATTGAATACCACATTTTACTGATGAAATATAGTGGAATAGACGGCATTTTAATGAATTGGTATGGAAAAATTGGCACAAACGGAGACGTAGGAGTTCTACTAGAAAACTCAAATTCAATTGTAAATGTGTCTGACGAACTAAACATGGATTTTAGTGTTGTAATGGAAGACCGGTTTGCTGGAAGTGAAAATGGATTAAACCTGGTTGATTATGTTTATATAAATATTGAATATCTCAAAGAAAATTATTTTCCTAAAAACAATTTCATAAAAACTGATTTGAACGAACCATTTTTTGGAATTTTTGGTCCGGTAAAAGTTACAGGTGAATCAAATTGGAATTATGCCCTAACGGCTGCTGAGGAAGATGTGTTGTTTCTGCCTTTATATTGGGACAAACATAAAGTTGGACAGCGTGCAGGTGGTGGATATGATTGGGTAATTGAAAGTGGCGTCTCCGCCATCAATTACTTTTATCAAACTATAGCCCCTACCCTAGATTTTGCAATGGGTTGTGCCTACCCGGGCTTCAAAGACTTTTATGAAGAAGGAGGCTGGGGATCTAATTTTTTCTACCTCGACCCAAATCAAGGGGAATTATTAAAGCAAACTATTGGACTAGCTGAAACAAATAAAGATGTAATTGATGCTTTACAATTAGTTACTTGGAATGATTTTGGTGAAGGGACAATATTTGAACCAACTTATGAATTTGGTTTTCAAAGGTTAACAATTCTTCAAAATGAATTAGGTGTTCCATATTCCGAGTATGAACTGCAACAAATTTACCGATTGTACAAATTCCGAAAAATGTACCGCGATAACCCAAACGCACAAACAAATTTAGATAATGCTAGAAATTACTTCATAAATAATCAAGTGAACGAAGCAATATCTATTATGGATAATATTGAAGCTGAACATAGTGAAAAATTGTTCCGTATAAAAAGTAGATTGAACGGTCAATACCTTTATCAGGATAATAATCTCGTAAAATATGGGGATTTGGAGAGTAATGATTCATTTAATTGGAAGTTGGAAATAGCTGGTGATGGCTTTTATTATATCAAAAATGAATTGTCAAATGATAAGATTAATATTGAAAATCAAACTGGTCTATTGGAATGCACAAGTATTTCATTAGACTCTTGGAGCTCTATGTGGGAAAAAAGAACAATTGATGGCACACACATGAGGCTTGTAAATAAATGGATCCCAAATCAATACATAAACATTGAAAATGAATCTTACAATGCTGAACACAGCACGAGTGAAAGATCTTGGTTAAGTGGGCATTGGATTTTGGAAGAAGTAGATAATTCTTTAACAGTAGAAAAACATCACGCCAATGGGTTAACTATTTTTCCAAATCCTTCAAAGGGTTTTGTTACCATTAACTGCTTAAATCATATTTCAAATTTTATGCTGTATGATCTGACTGGAAAGATTTTAACAACAGATAACCCAATCTATTCTGATAACACGATAACTTTTAGTGTAAAAAATTTAGTGCGTGGAGTATATTTCCTGAAAGTCCAGGGTGATTTTGAAGAGAAAGTCATAAAATTAGTGATTGAAAATTAAAAGTAATATTTAACAAATCTTAACACCAAACCGTTTTAGTATATTTACATTAAACCCGAATAAAATCGTAAAATATGACTCAAAAGTATTCTTCTAAAGTTTCTTACGGATTATTGATTGTTGTGTTCATTGTCTTTTTCAGTCCATTAATCATAAATCTGATTAAAAACGAAATCAATTTAAATTTGATATTGATAAGTTTATCTTTAATCATAATTTTCGGATTTATAACTCATATGTTCCTAAAAACAGTCTACACCATTGAGGGAAATAAACTTAAGATTAAATGCGGCTTTATCACTTATAAACCCATTGTAATCAGTGAAATTAGAGAAATAACAAAATCAAGTAATATTATTTCATCACCAGCCCCATCCTTTGACAGAATTGAGATTAAATATGGGAAATTTGATGAGATGATAATTTCACCAAAAGACAAATTTGAATTTGCAAAGTGTTTGACGAGTTTAAACCCGAACATAAAAAACAATATAACTGAACAATAGAAATCATTGTACAGCATTGCAGCAGTCTGTCTTGTTCATTACTAGTAATAACCCTCTTATAAATTCCTTCGAAATTTCTTTTTGGTTCATTTTGGTTTATTAATTTAGTTGCTTAATTATGCAAAGAAATTATACACTACTGTATGACGTTTCATTCCAACAAAACAGTTTATGGTCAACAGATTGGAAAAATTAAATAAAAATTGCTCAAAAAATTAATTTAGAGTCTCAAGTAAGGTAACATGAAATTAAATCATTTAAAATTTTTAAGTATAGCACTATTAGTTGTTGCAATGGCATGTAATAATCCCAAAACTAAAAAAAACACAAAACCCAATGTAATCTTGTTTTATCTTGATGATAGCGGATATGGTGATTTTGCTCACAATGGTAACCCTACCATAAAAACGCCGAATATTACAAAGTTAAAAGAGAGCGGTGTTAATTTTACACAATTCTATGTTACCTCCCCTGCTTGCTCAGCATCTCGATATTCTCTTATGACTGGTCGCTATCCAGGACGCTCAGGGTTGGGTTCTTGGGTAATTGGACCCGATGCTAGCAAACATATTCATGAGAAAGAGATAACGCTTGCTGAGGGGTTAAAATCTGTGGGCTATAAAACGGGGCTTTTTGGAAAATGGCACTTGGGCTCTCCCAACAAGCACAATCAATTTTCGAAAAAAACTTTACCACTTGCTCATGGTTTTGATCAATGGGTCGGAACAAATGTATCACACGATTACGATAACGCCATGCTACTAAAAAGCAATCCTAATGGTAAAAACCCAATCTCTGGATATGAAGTGATAGCGAAAAATTTACCATCTAATATAAAAACGTCAGAGGAATTAACAGGTCTGTGCACAAAGGCTACCATTAATTTTATAGAAGAAAACAAAAAGAGTCCGTTCTTTGCATACGTTGCTTTTAATATGCCACATCTTGGTCTTTTTGTCAGCGATAAATACAAAGGCACATCACGCAATGGAGTTCTTGGAGATGTAATGGAAGAGTTAGACGCCTCCGTTGGTGATATTATGCAGACTTTAGAAAATGCAGGTATAAAAGAAAATACAATTGTCATCTTCGCCTCAGATAACGGGCCTTGGATTAAATTTAATAATCAGTCAGATACTAAATATGGAGATACACGTTTGCAAGTTGGTTATGCTACTCCATTTAGGGATGGTAAAGGTTCTACTTGGGAAGGAGGACATCGCGTGCCCGGGATCATCAGTTGGCCTGCAAAAATAAAAGGAAACCGAAATGAACAAACTCCTGTTAGCACGCTAGACATCTTGCCAACAATTTTTAAAATAACTGGTGTAGCATTGCCTAAGGAAAGAACTATTGACGGAAGAGACATACGTTCTATATTAATGCCAGAGAAGCATAAAAACAAACTTGATGAATTTAAGTTCTTTTATTCTTACTCCGATAACCAACCCTCAGCAATTAGAAAGGACGCTTGGAAGCTACATGTTCGAATCGGTTCTCAAACTGAAAACGATTATGGTTTTACCGCATCTAAAAATACTCCATTATTGTTTCAAGTGGAAAAAGATCTCGGAGAGAGAATTGATGTCGCAACAAAACACCCTGAAAAAATCGCTGAACTGCAGCGTGATTTAGAAAATTTTGAGAAACAAATAAAAAAAGAAGGTTCTTTTTGGCAGACAAATTAAATGTTTATAAATAATTAGCATAAAAATGAAAAATCAAAGGCAAATGGAAGTTGTAAATAGCACATTACATGACCTCTCTCATATTTTTGATTTGTATAAAACAGCTACGGAGTATATCAAATCAAAAAATCAAGCAGCCTGGCCTACCTTCTCAAAAAAACTCATTACAAAAGAAATTGTAGAAAACAGACAATGGAAATTATTGATTGACGGAAAAATTGCTTGCATATGGGCAACCACTCTGAATGATGAACTCATTTGGGGAACTAAAAACAATATACCTTCTCTTTATATACATCGCATTGCGGCACATCCAGACTTTAGAGGTCAAAACCTTGTAAAGACCTTAGTTGCTTGGGCAAATGAGTTTGGAAAGAATCAAAATTTAACATATCTCAGATTAGACACTGTGGGTTTAAATATTGGGTTAATAAAACACTACAAAAAAATGGGCTTCGAATTTTTAGGGTCAGAAAGACTTAAAAATACTGAAGGACTCCCATCGCATTATGCGAAAGGGCCTGTCTGTTATTTTCAAAAAGATATTATTTAAAAACAATCAGACTTTTAAGTTAAAATAGCTCCTTATAAACACTTCACCTCCTTAATCTATTCTTAAGTTATATCAATAATTGCATTAGGAAATTTAAAAGAAAAGAGTCAAAAACTATATATTTGACATTAAGCTCGAAGTTGCATCCAAAATTGAGACTTCGACTTTGTTCAGAGTAAAAAAATAATCCTATATTAAAATTTAACAATCATAATTTAAAAGCATGCTCCTAGAAATCTGTGCTAATTCTTATGAATCTGCTATAAATGCATCAATAGCTGGTGCGCATCGTATTGAGCTATGTTCAGAGCTAGCTATTGGTGGCATTACACCCTCATACGGACTAATAAAAAAAGTAGTTGCCGATTTAAAAATTCCTGTTCATGTGCTCATTCGTCCAAGAAGTGGAGATTTTACTTATTCAAAAGATGAATTTGAAATTATGAAGCACAATATTTTATTTTGTAAAGAATTAGGGTGCGCAGGAATTGTCTCAGGAATTTTACAAAAAGATCAAACCATAGACCAAGCTCGTACTAAAGAACTTATTGAACTGGCTCATCCAATGTCATTTACATTTCATCGTGGATTCGATTGGACACCTGATCCAATAAAGGCCGTTTTACAACTGGTAGTTCTAGGCGCACAACGCGTGCTTACATCAGGGCAAGAGGCTAATGCGGAAAAAGGGATATTGCTACTACAAGAATTACAAAAAATTGTTGAAAACGAATTAATAATCATGCCTGGCGGTGGAATTAATTCAAAAAATGCATTTTTATTTAAAGAAAGTGGTTTTCAAGAAATTCATTGTTCGGCAACCAGTATTCATCAATCCATCAACAATCCAAAAATTAGCATGAATAGCACTTTTATGTTCAACGAAACTCGAATTGCAATTTCCAATAAAGAAAAAATTAAACAAATTTTAAAACGTATCAACCATCATGATGAATAGAATTTTTACGCTTTTATTAGCATTTTTAATCATAAGGTGTGCAAAAGATGATCAACCAACAGTTGCTCACATTCACAAAAACTGGAAATTTAAACAATTAGAGGACACGATTTGGAAATCAGCAACTGTGCCAGGAAATGTATATTCAGATTTATTAGATCACAAAAAAATTCCTGATCCTTTTGTGGGTTCAAACGAATTAAATGTTCAATGGGCTTCAAAAAAAAACTGGGAATACCAAACTACATTCGAACTTGCCCCGAAAACATTAAGAAAATCAAATATAGAACTTAGTTTTGAAGGTATAGATACGTATGCCAATATTTACCTGAACGATACACTTATTGGACTAACTAATAATTCGTTCCGAACATGGAAATATGACATAAAAGAACTTGCTAAAAGGAAAAATACATTAAAACTTCATTTTTTTCCTACCAAAAAGCTAGAAATCGCAGAAAGCCAAAAAATAGATTATAATTTACCTCCTGACACGCGTGTATTTACAAGAAAAGCACAATTTCAATTTGGTTGGGATTGGGGGCCAATTATAAATACCTCAGGAATTTGGAAGCCGATTAAAATTACTTCTTGGAACAACATGAAATTAGACGATGTCTATTTCAAACAAGAAAAACTAACAGATTCCGTTGCCTCGCTATCAGTACAATATACAATTTCCTCCGATACAGCCGTGGAAGAAGCTACACTCGCAATTAAATTTGATAATACAACTCATAAAATAACAACTCCTGCAAAAAAAGGAACACATACGTATACTACAAATCTTGAAATTAAAAACCCAAAACGGTGGTGGACATACAACTTAGGAGAACCATATTTGTATGAATTTGACATCACTTTAAAAGAAGGACGCCATGTAAAAGCCCAGCAAAAAGCAACAATTGGCTTGCGAACCATAAAATTAATCACAGAAAAAGACTCTAAAGGAAAAACTTTTTACTTTGAACTTAATGGTGTCCCTGTGTTTATGAAAGGCGCCAATTATATTCCGCAAAACAGTATGCAAAATAAAGTTACGGATGCACATTATGAAAAACTGTTGAATGATGTTGTTGATGCAAATATGAATATGCTGCGCGTTTGGGGA
The DNA here is from genome assembly GCA_029252865.1 of Polaribacter sp. Classification (GTDB taxonomy): domain Bacteria; phylum Bacteroidota; class Bacteroidia; order Flavobacteriales; family Flavobacteriaceae; genus Polaribacter. The sequence continues at coordinate 9,017 of JAQXAP010000101.1, read as the reverse complement.
GGTGGCATTTATGAAAATGACATTTTTTATGACTTATGCGATGAAAAAGGAATTTTAGTTTGGCAAGATTTTATGTTTGCCTGCGCGATGTATCCTGGTGATAATCCGTTCTTAAAGAACGTAGAAAAAGAAGCAATTGATCAAGTAACAAGATTACGAAATCATGCTTCTATTGCTTTATGGTGTGGAAACAACGAAAATAATGAAGGTTGGAAAAGATGGGGATGGCAAGCTGACAAAACAGAAGCACAGAAAAAAGAAATTTGGAATAGTTATTTGGCTGTTTTTGATAGTATTTTACCGAAAACTGTTGCAAAACTCAATCCAGAAATATCCTATTGGGAGAGCTCTCCAAGTTACGGACGCGGAAATCCGAAATACGAATTTGAGGGAGATGCGCACGATTGGTGGGTTTGGCATGATGCCTATCCGTTTGAACATTTCGAAAAAAAAGTTCCTCGTTTTATGAGTGAGTTCGGATTTCAATCATTTCCATCTTATGAGGCAATTCGATACTTTACGGAGAAAGATAGTATCGATATCAATCATGATAGCTACACCACGCACCAGAAACATCCGAGGGGTTTTCAACTAATTCATGACTACATGAAACGTGATTATAAAGTTCCTAAAAACGGTGATGATTATGTATATGTTAGTCAACTGCTACAAGCCAAAGGAATAACTATGGGAGTAGAAGCACAACGTCGTGCTATGCCATATTGTATGGGAAGCTTGTATTGGCAACTCAACGATTGCTGGCCTGTAGTCTCATGGTCTAGCATTGATTTTATGGGAAATTGGAAAGCACTGCATTATAAAACTAAAAAGTCATTTCAAGATGTGTTGATTTCTTCAGTAGTGGATAATGACACCATTAACACCTATATTATTTCTGATAAGTTAGCGCCATTAACAGGTGATTTTTCTTTAGATTTTATTGATTTTAATGGGAAAAAAATTCACAATGTGCATCAACAAGTCTTAATTGCTCCTAACACAAGTCAGCTCATTGCAAAGACACCACTTAATCATATCAAAGCAAATGTAAATGATTATGTAATGAAAAGTTCATTTAGTTCGACGTCAAATTCTAGTTCAATTAAAACTTTTTCTCCATTCTATGTGGCAAAGCCAAAAGATTTAAAACTACCTCAACAAGACGTTTCAACAAAAATTACGAAAACTGATCATGGTTTTATTATTAAAGTATCTGCAACCACCTTACAAAAAGATGTCTTCTTATACACCAATACTAAAGGACATTTTTCGGATAACTTCTTTGATATACTTCCAAATGAAACGATAAGTATTACATTTATTACTAAAGCTGCGGCTATAGATGATTTGGGAATTAAAACCTTGAATGGAATTCAGTAAGAAATTTTAAATAAATCTATTTTTTCTTTCCTCAAATAATATCATTAAAAAACTAGTGCAAGGTTGCTATTCAAGTAGAGACATCCTATGTTTTAGCGGACCGCTAAACAATCTCCAGCAATGTAATAATTGGACTTAAGTTTTTTTTACTAGACTAATTGGATAAAAATTTACATATTTCCTTACGATAAGGATTTTGATAGAATCCAGAATGAATCTGCAACATAACAATGCTTCAAAAAAGTAAAGACATACTCCCTAAGAAAAACTTAGTTCGTTACGTAATAAGTTGGGATTGGAAAATCGACTACCGATTGACTATTTGTAAAAATTGGCCCTTCAAAATCATATTCAAGCAAGCAACTTGAATTCGCTGGAATAGAAGTACAGCTTGTGGAATTATTACCTGAACCATAGATATAGAGTTTAAATGTTGGATTTTTATTCCAAGTAATTTCTGTAAAACCCTCCACATCGTATGAGTTTTGATTGGTCAATCGAATGGTAAACTTCAGTTTTTCATAGTTGTCAGTTTGATCTATAGCATGCTGATATTGTAACAACTCATAGGAAAGATTCTCCAAAATGACAGGTTCAATTTCCTCCGTAATCATCGAGTCAGTATCAAAATCGCAAGAAACCTCTTCAGTAACAATATACGTATGTGAGCGACCATCGAGTTCATAAAATTTTGGAACTTCCATAGTCGTTGTGCAATCATCATCTGAATTAGAACAGCTAAATAACACTAATGTTATGAGTAGGAGTTGAATGGTTTTTTTCATGGTAAGCAATTGTTTTTTTTAATTGTTTTATGACAAACCGAATAATCCAAAACTGTGCCAATTATTTCTACATAATACTGGGAGAGAATAATATTATTTAAAAAACTATAAACCCATTACACAACTCATTGAAAAACAACAAAGCAACATCTCTAATTTTTCTTAAATAAAAAGGAAAAAATATTATGTGTAAATCTTGAAAAAATTGGATTTATGCATAATAACCTCCTAACTTTTAGTCCTTTTTAATTTTTACAAACTGATTAAAAGAATTATTTCGTTCTACTTTTTGCTGTTGAACACTATCCAATAAATAAAAAAAATTTAAACCCGTTATTTTTTCGATAGTATCAATAGAGGTAGCAAAATGAGCTATCTTTTTACTTGACTTTTCATGTTTTAAAAGAAAACCAATACCATTTATATCCCCTTTATAAAACCTCAAAATTGTTTTATAGAAAGCATTAGGAATTGAGACTTTGTTTTCCCCAATCGTTGACAAGGAACTATTTAAAACCGGACCTGTAACCACGTATAACGAATCACTTATTGCTATCCAATCTCTCACCTGCTTCTCTAGCCTTTTCCATACACCGCGATTAAATGATGGCAATTGAGGACTCATATTACTCATTAAAAAACTTTCTGATACGGATTGTTTACTATACGACATTGCCTTTGCGGGCGCCAAATGCCCCCTATCATAGCCACTACCTTTGTAATCTTCTAATGAGGCCGAACTCGTTACTACTTTATAATCCTTTCTAAAATTATTTTTTCTTTTTACCGTGTGGTTTATGGAGTTTGGATACAAACAATAAGCAACCCAATCTGCCTGTTCTGCACTTTCATTGTAGGCTAATGAAAATTTACGATAATGTAAAATTTGACTTTTCGTTCGTTTGGGGTATAAGTAAAAAATGTCACTTCTACCTGAACTAATAGTGTGTTTTACATTATTAATATTATCCTTTTGATTGGATGTATTTTCTTTACTTGTGTAAAAAAAATACAACAATAAAGTAAAAACCAATAGTATAATTATAAATAATAATCGTTTTGACATCTCTATGATCTAAGTAAGGTTAAAATAATTAGAATAGTTCAAATAGCGTCAAAAATAATTACTATAACTATCAAAATATTTATAATAAGTGAATGATTATAAATGTAACTGCACATTACATAACTCAGCTTTGAAGTAAATAATTAGTTGATTTAAAATACATCGATATCAAAACGTTTACATGCTCATAGCTTTTGTGTTATAACATGTTCCTGAATACTAATTTTTTACAAATACATCTTCTAACTCTTCTAAAGATTTTCCTTTGGTCTCTGGCAATATTTTTAACATTATGAAGAAACCAATAAAGGCCACTGCTCCAAAAATGAAGAATGTTAAAGCATTCCCTAGGTTTGATAATTCCCACGGAAAGATTAATTGTACAATAGAGCTGATTAATGAGTTTACAAAAGCAATAAAACCGATTGCTAATCCTCTATATTTTAAAGGAAATAATTCTGATAATAACACCCACATTACCGGACCTAGTGAAAAGGCGAAACATGCAATAAAACCTAAAATACCAATTAAAACAATGGTTGCATTCATTTGAGTTGCTGCTTCTAGTATAGCTCCATCATTTTTGCTGTACACTTGATTACCTATAAGAGATTTCACTTTATTTTTAAATGCAATATCATTATCAAATTTTTGATTGGAAATTGTATTTAATTGGTTTGAACCTTCAAATTGTAAAAGCGTTATTTTCTCTGATGACAATTGATATGTAGCTTTGTTAAAGCCATAGGCACACAACAATAAACTTACTGCAACACCTGCCGTACCAATTAACAACAAGGGTCTTCTCCCCATTTTATCAATTAAATAAATAGCCACAAAAGTAAAGACAACAGAAATTGAACTTAACAAAACTCCTGAAGAAAAAGCGGCATCAGTTCCCACTCCTGTTTGCTTAAAGATAGATGTTGCATAAAAATACACTGCATTAATTCCTGTAATTTGTTGCAGTACTCCAATTACTAAACCGACAACTAAAATAAAACGTAAAGATTTTTTAAGTAAATCCTTAATATTTACATCTGATTTGTTTGCATCAGTATTACTATTTTTTTCAATAGAAATGATTTCTTCTGCTCCCCTTTCTTTACCATGAATTTGGGTTAGAACACTTTTTGCTTCCTCTACTTTTCCGTTTAAATATAACCATCGTGGACTCTTAGGTACAAAATACAGTAATATGAAATAACACAATGCCGGCAGTAGTTCAACTCCTAACATCCACCTCCATACGTTTTCATCTGTTAAATAAACACTATCAACTGCGTTGTATTTATTAAAAAGATAGTTGCTAAAAAAAGCAGCAAAAAAACCGAAAACAATGTTTAATTGTTGCAAGGAAACCAGTTTTCCTCTATTTTCTGGAGTAGATATTTCAGCAATATAAATTGGTGCTAAAACCAATGCCGCGCCAAATGCTAAACCACCAATAATTCTCGATATGTATAGCATTTCATAAGAACCTGCTAATGCAGACCCAACAGCCGAAATGGCGTATAACAGCGCCACTATAATTAGTATTTTTTTACGTCCAATTTTATCACTTAATCTGCCGGAAAAAAGCATTGCTATCATTGCTGCCCATGATGGAGAGCTCACCACCCAACCAGATTGAATATCATCTAAATTAAATTCTGGCCCCGCATAATTCATTACACCTGATATGATACCTGCATCAAAACCAAATAAAAACCCACCTAAGGACACTACAAAGGCAATAAACACTAATTTCTTATTCATAATATTTTTCTAGATAAAGTATGGCTTAATAGACAATAGTTTGCATGGCATGTGGTAAAATTTCTATAACAGATTCCAAGTTACCAACTGCTAATTTATAATTAATTTTTGCATCTGTTTTATTCATTACCACAGTTACCAAAGAACCATCAGAATTTAAAAAAGAAGTACTTTCTAAGCTAGTTCTGCTCGTCGTTGTGCTTACACGTTTTGCACCGGGATTTATAAATTTAGAAAAGTGACCAATGTAAAAATAGGTTGGTGTATATGTTAATTCGCTTGTTTTTGTATTGGCATGAATAGGCGCAAAACAAAAGTTTTGAACATGGTTAGGACCGCCTCTTTCATCTAAAAGAATGTTCCAATCTGTCCAACCAACAACACCGCTATTAAAATCGTTAATCATAGAATTTCCATAACGCTCAGCATTCGGCCAATAATGCATTCTCTCTGTATCAAAACCTTCTTGACAACCTTCTGTAAACATCATGTTTTTTGATGGAAACGATTCTTTTATATTCTTTAGGTTATCATATTTAGGCAAACCTCCTGTCCAAGTTTCATACCAGTGAAAACCAATTCCCCAAGCATATTTTGCTGCTTCTTTATCTTCAAAAATAGTATTCGCTCGTTCTGATATTAAATCTCTATTATGATCCCAAACAATTATTTTTTTATCACCTAAACCTTCTTTTTCTAGAGTAGGTCCTAAATATTTTTTTAAAAAATCTCTCTCCTCTGCGGCAGTATAAATACAAGACTCCCATCTTTGCACTGCCATAGGCTCATTTTGAATGGTTAAACCCCAAACGGGAATCCCTTCATCTTCATAAGCTTTTATAAATTTTGCATAATAATTAGCCCAAGCTTGTCTGAATTTTGGTAATAACTTACCACCTCTTAACATATTTTTATTTGTTTTCATAAAAGCAGGAGGACTCCAAGGACTTGCATAAAAAACCAAATCGTCTTCAATTAATTCTATTGCTCTCTTGATAAAAGGAATTCTTTTTTCTTTATCCTTTTCTATCGAAAATGTTTTTAATGCTGCATCTCCCTCGTCCACGTAGGTATGACTTCCTAGACCAAAATCGCTACTATGAATACTCGTTCTAATAATATTATAGTTGATACCATTTTTACCAAAATATGCTTGTAAAAATTCTTCTTGCTGTTCTTTATTTAAAGTTGCAAACACTTCTGATGAAGCATCTGTAATCGCCCCACCGATACCTAAATACTCTTGAAATGTTTTTTTAGGATTCACAAAAACAGCTAGTTCTGTTTCTAAGGTTTGTACTTTTTCGCTAAACACTCCATCTTTTGTTTTGGTTAACTTTAAATTGGTGTCTTTTGCTGTAGTAAAGATTTGAAATTTAGAATTAATATTAATTTCTTTTACTTTAGTTTCATTATTGTTTGACACGTGATTTTCTGTTTTTGATGTATTACAAGCTATAAACACGCCAAAAGTTAGCACGGTAATTAAGTTGACTTTTCTCATTAGTTTTATTTAAATTATTTTCTGGCTTCATGTTTTACCCAATCAACTTCCATAACCCATTCATCTTTCATGGGTGAATCTGTAATTTTTGCAAAATTTAAAATAGCAAACATTTTTTCTCGATATTTATCACCTTCACCAACATTTCTGTATATTTCTTTTCCATCAACACTGTATACTAGATCGCTACCCTCCCACTCTACAGAATATTCATGGTATTCGTTTAGAGTAACGTCAAACCCTTTTCTTAAAGTCCACCAATCTCCTTTGTCACAATTTCCCAAACTCTTAATAGCTCCGGTTGTAAAGTGATCTTTTTGATGATCTCCATGATGCTCAAATATATCAATTTCTCCAGAACCTTTTAAAGGCCAACAAATATTTTCATTTGCTTCTTGCACCGGAGATTCATTATTTTGAGCTCCCAACAACCACCAAGCAGGAAACATACTCTTTTCTCCATTACAAGATAATCTTAATCTTGCCGTCCATTTTCCTTTTATAAACTCTTTTTTGTTTTTTGAAGCAATTCTACCGGCCACATATTGCGTTTCTGGATGCTGTTTGCCGTGCTTATCTAAATTATCACAAGGCAATTTTTTACCAGCATTAACCACTCTTAATTTTAGAGTACCATTACTCACTTCTCTGGTATTATATGCGTTATTTGGCACATAACAATGTGTTTCATTGTTTACCCAAATGCGTTGATCTTGCCAATTGTTATTGTTAAAAGTTTCAAATTCATCTAAAAAGTCCGTATACCAAAGCTTTGAGTTATTTGTATTTTCTGCCTCTTTTTTTACATACGATGACAGCACGATTGCAATTACTAAGAGTAAACCTGAAATAAAAACATATTTCATTTGATTCTTTTTTAAAGGAGTATATTTATTCATTGTTTAAAAGGTTTAGTGTGTTACAAAACTCATTATCATCCATATATTTAGATATTAACATTTTACTTGTTTCATCTAAATCTGATACGTCTTCTTGTTTACTTTTTAATTAATTTTTTATTAAATTTCCTGGAATCAGTTTCAATTACCACTAAATAAATACCAGATTTTAAGTTTGATAAACTATAATTTACTTGCTGATGTATGGGATTTATTTCTTTTACTAATCTGCCAGAGAAGTCAAAAACTTTTACGTTATTTATTGTTAGCTGATTTTGAATTTTGATCTGGAAATTATCAGATACTGGGTTCGGAAATACTGCGATACTCTCTTTTACCAAAATTTCTGTACTTAAGCTATTAACAAACTTAAATTCAAACCAATTGAGATTAAAACCCGATTTTGCTATCTTCATTCTTAATGTGTAAACACCTTTATATAGAACAACAGATGTTGAAGATGTGGACCATGATTGCCAACCACCTGTAATAGGCAAATTAACTGATATTAAATTTTCTACAGAGTTTTCATTAATAATTTCAAAATCAATAGAACCAGAGTTATTTTGAGCTGCAGATCTAATATCTAATTGATAATTCCCATCCTTTGAAACAAAAATTTTATATTCTGCATAATCTCCAACATCGGTATAACCTAAATTTTTTCCTCCTCCGGTGTCTGATGTGTTTTCAGTTTGTAAACCTTCTTGTGAACTATAATTTTCTGCTTCAATTTTACCAGGAATAAATGCTCTTGTTAATAAGTTGTTTTCTACATTTAAATTGTTAAAAACTGGTAAATCTATATTGTTTGAAGATTGAATAATAGTGCCAGAATAACTTACTTGTATCTGGTTTTGATGAAATAAATAGTCTTCTAATTTTAAGGTTACAAACCTTTTAGAATCTGCATCTAATATGGCAGATTCTATAGAAACGACCTGATTATTTACCTTCACTTCAAAATCGTCTTTTGACAGTAAAACATCATTAGCAAGTTGATTTAAAGTAATTTGAATTGATTTTTCATCATCAGCTGTACTTGCACTTAACACTTCAAAATCATTTAAAGAAACCGAAGATTTCATAAACTCAATACTACTCATATTAAAAGATGAACTGCCATCAACCTTAACCTTTAATACATGTATTCCTTGCTCTAAATATATATTTTCTACAAACTGATTTACAAAATTTGACCATCCTCCAGTATTACCAATAACAATACTGCCTGATACATCAACATCATCCATAAATAACTTTACTTTACAACCAGATTGCTCTGTTGCATACCTAAAATTGAAATTATAAAATGATGTTTCTGCAATATTAACGGTATATTTTAACCATTCATTTTTTTCCGTGTAGCCAATATGATAACCATTACTATTCATTTGATCTTCATTGGTTTGAATGTCTACACCATCATTTCTATAATTCCAACCAGAATTCCAGGCGGTAAAGTTTCCGGTAGATAAATTATAATCAGCGACCACGGCATCATAGTATGCAAAATTATTTTTTCCTAAATCATAATCAGAAAGGTAAATGATTCCTGGTATTGAAGAGGGGCTGCCATGATATGGTATAATTTCGTCTGTTTGAACTTGTCTTATAATAGCATC
>JAQXAP010000115.1 GCA_029252865.1 Polaribacter sp. | reverse complement strand
GGAATAGGAATTCAGAATGGAAAAACACCTGAAAACCTAGGTGTGTTATGGCGTTCTGCTCAAAATTTGGGTGCTAGTTTTATTTTTACCATTGGTAATCGCTATGCAAAACAAGCTTGCGATACTCACAAAGCAATTGGAGCGATGCCCTATTTTCATTACGAAAACTTTAATGATTTCTTTAACAATCTTCCTAAGGGAGCGATGTTAGTTGGTGTAGAATTAGATAAAAAAGCTGTACAATTAGAAACTTTTGAACATCCAAAACGTTGCGTTTATTTATTAGGTGCAGAGGACCATGGATTATCAAAAATTGCTATTGACAAATCGCATCATTTAGTGAAGTTTAAATCTGAATTGAGTTTAAATGTATCTGTTGCTGGAAGTATTATAATGTACGATAGACAGGCTAAATTGAATTTTAAAATTTAGAAAGTACTCATCAATAAATTTTAGCGGCAAACAGAGATACTTTAGCGTCTAAAACTAACTAAGATTAAACGAAAATTGGCGAAAAAGTAATTATATTTGCAATATGAATTCTATTCTTTTGTTTATTAGTGGTCCGGAAATTATGGTAATTATGTTAATCGTAGTTATGGTTTTTGGTGCAGATAAAATTCCTGAAATTGCTAGAGGGCTAGGAAAAGGTATGCGTCAAGTTAAAGATGCAACAAACGATATCAAGAAAGAGATTAAGGATAGTTCTGAAAAACATTCTATCGACACAGATATTGCTAAAGACATTAACAAAGAAATTAGCAATGTAAAAGACAATATCGATGACCTTACAGGTCCTATCAAAAGACAATTTTAAAGCAAAATCTATATTTCTTCTAATGATAGAAATTTATAGAATTAACTTCTGAAATTTATTTTACTCGACTCATCGTTAATCCATCTCTAATTGGCAAAAGAACGGTTTCAACTCTAGCATCAGCATTAAGCAATTTATTATATTCTAAAAGCACTTTTGTGTCTTTGTCTTTCGGGTTTAATTGTTCAACAACCTTTCCACTCCAAAGTACATTATCTGACAAAATAACTCCACCAGGATTCATTTTATCGATTATTAAATGAAAATAATTTATGTAATTAGATTTATCTGCATCAATAAAAACTAAATCAAATTTCTGGTGAATAGTTGGTATTATTTCTAAAGCATTACCTACAAATTGCTCTATTTGTTTTCTATAACCCGATTTTTCAAAATATTTATTCTGAAACGATTCTAGCTCTTCGTTTTTATCTACTGTAAAAATTTTTCCACCAGAATGCAGTCCTTCGGCTAAACATAAGGCAGAATACCCGGTATAAGTTCCTATTTCTAATATATTTTTAGGTTGAATTAATTTTGTAATCATAGACAACACTCTTCCTTGAAAAGCACCACTTAACATCCTAGGATTCAACACTTTTTGCCAGGTTTCTCTGCTTAATTCTTTTAGAATATCTGGTTCTTTTTGTGAATGTTCTACAACGTAATTATCAATATTTTCTGGTAAAAAATGCATAGTAAAGGTTTCTTCAAAACTACAAAAAAACGGAATCCATATCTATATAAATTCTCCTTCAATTTAGTCAATAAATAAGTATTCTAAAAACCATCAACATAGTTTTATGAATTAATTTTTTCTAACTCTTTTTTAAGAATCTCTTTCTCTTCTTTACTCATACAAAACTTAGTTCCTTTGTAGTTTTTTGCATGCCTTTTGTACAATGTTGTAAGCATCGTATTTTGCTTTGTGTAAAGTGAACAAAATTTACATCCTAGAAAATGAATATTTAGTTTTAATTTATCTAGTAATGTAGGTGCACCATATTGATTTTTATTACATATAGATGTGGCTTGATCGCAAGTAATTTTTAATCTTTTAAACATTTTTTAGATATTAAACCAGTTGTCTTCCATACATTTTCTAAGTTGTATTCTAGCTCTATGAATAATAACCCAAAAATTTGACGCTGTAATTTCTAATTCTTTACAAATTTCTTCTGTTTCAAGGTCTTGTATTGTCTTCATTCTAAAAACCATTTCATACTTCTTTGGTAAATCCTCTATGCAAGCATCTAATTGGCTTTTTAACTCTTGGTTTTCGATTGATCTCTCTGAGTAATTATCCCAACTCTGCGGCACTCTTTCTTCTAACCAATTTCCTGAATTTTCACCATTATCATAAAAATTCATGCGAACTTCTGATTGTCCTTTTTTAGAATTTATTTTTCTATAATGATCAATTATCTTTCTTTTTAAAATAGAGATTAACCAAGTTCTCTCTGTTGACTTCCCTTGAAAATTTTTAGCAGATTTCAAAGCAGAAAAAAATGTATCTTGAACCAAATCTTTAGCCAAATTCACGTCATTTATACGAACTAAAGCATAATTATACATGTAATCTGCATAATTATCTACCCATTTGTCTGTATATAATAAAACTTGTTTTTGTGTCATTTTAAAGATAGTGCCAAATATAACTTTAATTTTTGTCATTAGTTAGTTCTCTATTTTTGTTGGCCTTACATCTATCAACTATATAACGTTGCGTCTTTCATTATCATTACATATCTAGCACGAATTTACACCAAGGTTGCTAGAATATAAGATGTATAAGATATCAAGCTTTTTCTTACATTTACATTCTTATTAAAAACAAAAACTATGTCAACAGCAATCAAAGAATATAAAAAAGTTACTGTAAAATCTCTTATCGATATGAAGAAAAATGGAGAAAAAATTTCCATGTTAACTGCGTACGATTTTACAATGGCAAAAATATTAGACGGAGCTGGTATTGATGTGCTTTTAGTTGGCGATTCTGCGTCAAACGTTATGGCTGGTCATGAAACTACTTTACCAATAACATTAGATCAAATGATTTACCATGCAAGTTCTGTGGTAAGAGCGATAAATCGATGTTTAGTTGTAGTAGATTTACCTTTTGGTAGCTATCAATCTGACCCTAAAGAAGCTTTACGCTCTGCTATTCGAATTATGAAAGAAAGTGGTGGCCATTCTATAAAGTTAGAAGGTGGTAAAGAAATAAAAGAGTCTATAAAGCGAATTTTAAATGCAGGAATTCCTGTAATGGGTCATTTAGGCTTAACCCCACAATCTATTTATAAATTTGGAACTTACACAGTAAGAGCTAAAGAAGAAGAAGAAGCCGAAAAATTAATGGAAGACGCTTTACTTTTAGAAAAAATTGGTTGTTTTGCACTCGTTTTAGAAAAAGTACCTGCCAAATTAGCGCAAAAAGTTGCAGAAGCTCTTACCATTCCAGTAATAGGAATTGGTGCTGGAAATGGAGTTGATGGACAAGTTTTAGTTACTCATGATATGATTGGGATGACACATGAGTTCCATCCTCGTTTTTTACGTAGATATTTAGATTTATATAAAGATATGACTGGTGCTTTTGAAAGCTATATTAGTGATGTGAAAAGTGGTGATTTTCCAAACGAAAAAGAACAATACTAGAAGCTTTATTTAGCTATATCAAGAAAAGTGATGTATTTCGAATAATTACAAAAATGACATTGCCAAAAAAAGCTGATTTCGTTAAAAAATAATTCATTCACTCCGTTATTTTATGTTTTTCTTGGCTTTATGCTAACCACCTATCTTTAATTATGGCTTGATTTTTAGTCGTTAATCGATGGATAACATCATTTTATCAAATCCGTTACTACTTATTTAATAAAATTAGAAACATAAGAAGCTACATTGACTCTGTTTTTGTAAAGTCAAAAAAAAAATAATACTAATGAAAATTTTACACTTAGATACAAATCACTCTCTCTTGATTAACCAATTAAATGGGTTAGGTTATTCTAACGATGAGGATTATACTTCTTCCAAACAAGAAATCGAAAAAAAAATTCATCTATATGATGGTTTTATTATAAGAAGTCGTTTTTCTATTGATAGAAATTTCATAGACAAAGCAACAAATTTAAAGTTTATCGGACGCGTTGGGGCCGGATTAGAGAACATAGATTGTGAGTATGCACAAAGCAAAGGAATAGCTTTAATTGCGGCTCCTGAAGGAAACAGAAACGCTGTTGGAGAACATTCTTTGGCAATGTTATTATCTCTATTTAACAAACTTAACAAGGCTGATAAAGAAGTTCGTGATGGAAAGTGGTTGCGTGAAGAAAATCGCGGAATTGAACTCGATGGACGAACTATTGGCTTAATTGGTTATGGTAATATGGGAAAATCATTCGCTAAAAAACTACGTGGTTTTGATGTTGAAGTTTTATGCTACGATATAAAAGCGAAAATGGGAGATGTCAATTGCAAACAAGTTTCGTTGACTGAATTACAAGAAAAAGCTGACGTTTTAAGTTTACACACACCTCAAACTGAACTCACAAAAAACATGATAAATAGTGATTTTATCAGTGGATTCAAAAAACCTTTTTGGTTGATAAATACGGCTCGTGGAAAATCTGTTGTTACCAAAGATTTGGTTTTAGCCTTGAAATCTAAAAAAATTTTAGGTGCAGGTTTAGATGTTTTAGAATATGAAAAATCATCTTTCGAAAATCTTTTTTCTGATGATAAAATGCCTAACGCTTTTAAATACTTAATTGATTCTGATAATGTTTTGTTATCTCCTCATGTTGCTGGTTGGTCATTAGAAAGTAAAGAACGATTAGCACAAACAATTGTAGATAAGATTAAAAATCTTATGAATATCTTAAAGAAGTAAAAACGAAAGCAAATAAAAAGTTCATCCATTATTCGTAATAAATAGTAAAAATGAAATTATTTTCTAATTACCCTGCAGAAGTTTTGATCTTACTCTTTTTAATTATCACTTTTGTTTTATCTGGATTTGAAAAAATATCAGATTGGAGAGGAACTATAGACTTTATAAAAAATCATTTTCAGAAATCACCTTTAAAAAACAATATTCCTCTTTTGTTAACCATTCTTCTAATTATAGAAATAATTGCATCAATTTTAATGGTTATTGGCGTATATCAGATTTATGTATCAGAATCGAAAGAAATTGCTTTAATGGGTATAGAACTTTCTGCGGTCAGTTTAATTTTAATGCTTGTGGGCCAACGTTTGGCAAAAGATTATTCAGGAGCGATGTCTTTAGCTGTCTATTTTATCATTACACTGTTCGGTGTATATTTACTAAATAGTTAAAACTTATTAAAAAATAATTACCATAAACAAATACTATTAAAAAAGCTCTTAAAATGTTTGATTTAAGAGCTTTTTTGATTTTATTAAGCACATTATACATCTTGATAAACAAAAACACGTAAAACACATCTTAAAAGTGTTTTTAACACTTTTTAATCACGTAAATTAAGGACGAATACTCTGAAGTGCTTTTCGCTTTTAAATTTGAGAGATAACCCCTGTAAATTGCTTTAATTGGATTCATTCTTCCGGTTTTATATTTTTCACTTAATAGAGAAACATAATAAGAATCAAACTTCATTGGTATTGTTTTTTCAACAATCATTTCTTCAGTAGAAAATATTTTATGAATTGATGTTTGAGAAAAATGCCAAAGATGTCTTGGAACATCAAATGCTGCCCAAAACTCTTTATAGTGCAATGCGTCGTAACTTTTATGATTAGGAACCGCAACAATTAACCTGCCATTATCAGAAAGCAACTTTTTTAATTTCAAAATATAATCAGATAACATTTCTACGTGTTCCAAAACATGCCAAAGTGTTATTATATCAAATTTTTTATCTTGAATCTTATCTAAGTTTTCTTCTAAGAAGACTCCTTTTTCTGCTGCAATATTAATAGCACTAATATTTGGTTCTACTCCAAGTGTATTCCAACCATAATTTTTACAAACATTCAAAAAATCTCCAGTTCCCGCTCCAACATCTAAGATACTTTTTGTATCATTTTTAAAAGAATTAATTAAAGATAATTTTCTTTTTAAAGTATAGTTTTTTACAATTTGATATATTTTATCTAAGATTGATTTTTTACTATCTGTATGTGAAATATAATCTTCGCTTTTGTAATACTCTTCTAAGTTTACAGGAACAGG
>JAQXAP010000100.1 GCA_029252865.1 Polaribacter sp. | reverse complement strand
TTACCTGTTGGAGCGACTATAAATATGGACGGTACAAGCTTGTACCAAGCAATTGCAGCTGTTTTTATTATGCAGGTTATTTGGCCAGAAGGACTGACTTTTTCTAATCAATTAATAATTGTAGCTACCGCTTTATTGGCGTCTATTGGCTCTGCAGCTGTACCAAGTGCTGGTATGGTTATGTTAGTAATTGTATTAGAATCTATTGGATTTCCAGAGGAATTATTACCAATTGGTTTGGCTTTAATTTTTGCTGTAGATAGGCCTTTAGATATGATGAGAACAACTGTAAATGTTACTGGAGATGCTACCGTTTCTATGATTATCGCAAAATCTTTAGGCAAATTGCATGAACCTAAACCTAAAGAATGGGATGATAATTATGAAGCCGTAAAATAATGAACATTAAAAATGTCTTTAAAAATAACTAAACCGATAGTTTCTGTAGATTGGTTGCAATCTAATTTAGGTAATGAAAAACTGATTATTTTAGATTGTACAATGCCTAAAGTAACGGTTAAATCTAATACAGTAATATTTGAGGATAAAAAACAAATTAAAGGCGCTATCTTTTTTGATATTAAAAAGACATTTTCTGATGCAAATGCTTTATACCCGAATACAATTTTATCACCACAAGAGTTTGAAAAAAGATGTCAAAATTTAGGCATAAATATCGACAGTACTATTGTTTGTTATGATGATTTAGGAATCTATTCTTCACCAAGAGTTTGGTGGATGTTTAAACTAATGGGTTTTAAGAATATTGTTGTTTTAGATGGAGGTTTTCCAAAATGGGAAGAAAATAAATATCCTGTTGAAAAACATCAAAAAAAAATATTTGTAAAAGGTAATTTCAGAGTTAATTATCAGTTACAAAAAATAAAATATACTAAAGATGTCTTTTCTGCAATAGAAAATGATGGGGTTTTTATTGTAGACGCCCGTTCTAAAGGACGTTTTAACTCAACTGAGCCAGAACCAAGAAATGGTTTAAAAAGAGGTCATATTCCTAATTCTATAAGTTTGCCATTTTCTGAAATTCTAGATAAAGGAATGTTAAAAACGGAAGATGATTTAAAAGTAATTTTTAGTGAGATTAATCCAGAAAACAAAGAACTTATCTTTACTTGTGGAACGGGAATTACGGCTTCAGTATTAGCTTTGGGTGCAGAAATTTTAGGAATAAAAAAAAATTCTGTGTATGATGGTTCTTGGACGGAGTGGGCGAGCACAGAGAGTTTACCAATAGAAAAATAAGATGAAAATACTAAATTGGACTAGAAGAGAATTTGAAGCATATGTGCTTTTATATGCTGCTCATTGTAACAATTTTGAAACTAAGGAAGAAGAAGAATATATTCTTTCTAAAGTAGATAAAGTAACATTTCATAAAATTCATACAGAAGTCGTTGTCGATTCTGATGAAGATAATTTGAATAAAATTCAGCAATATATTACTGAGAATGAACTAAATCAAGAGGAGAAAGAAACATTATTAAAAGATATAAAAAATGTTCTTTTTGCTGATGGGTCTGTTGATTTAATTGAAAAAAAAGTATTTGGTATATTAAATAAAATTATAAAGTAGTATTTGTCACAAAAAAATAACCTCACAAACAAGTGAGGTTATTTTGTTTTCTAATTTAAAGTTATAAAATTTATTTTGCTGGCAATATTTTACCAATACATTCGCCAAAACCGATACGAACTTTATCATTTTTGCAATGTGCACGCATAATTATAGTATCATTATCATTTATAAACTTACGTTCTGTACCGTCATTTAATTTAATTGGGTTTTGACCACGCCAAGTTAACTCTAGCATGGAACCATAACTATCTTTTGTTTGGCCAGAAATTGTTCCAGATCCCATTAAATCTCCAGCTTCAACCGGGCAACCATTCACAGTGTGATGAGCTAATTGTTGTGCCATCGTCCAATACATATATTTAAAATTAGAATTGGCAAGTATTTTTTCTTTACCATTTTCTGGTTTAAGACCAACCTGTAAATGAATATCATAACTCCCTTTTCCTTCTTGTTTTAAATATGGTAAAGGTTCATGAACTTGTTTTGGGTTGTCTACTCTAAAAGGTTCTAAAGCGTCTAAAGTTACAATCCAAGAGGAAATTGTTGAAGCAAAACTTTTTCCTAAAAAAGGTCCTAAAGGCACATATTCCCAAGCTTGAATATCTCTTGCTGACCAATCATTAAATTGTACTAAACCAAAAATATATTCTTCAGTTTCCTTAATCGGAATTCTATCGCCTAAAACATTGGCATCAGTCGTTATAAAAGCCATTTCTAATTCAAAATCTAATAATTTCGTAGGGCCAAATACAGGGGTATTGCTTCCCTCTAAAGGTTTTGTTTGTCCGTAAGGTCTTCTAATAGGTGTTCCGGAAGGAATAATAGAAGAACTTCTACCGTGATAACCAATAGGAACATGTAACCAATTTGGTAACAAAGCATTTTCAGGATCTCTAAATAAAGAGCCAACATTTGTTGCGTGTTCTTTACTTGCATAGAAATCTGTATAGTCTCCCACAGCGATAGGTAACAACATTTCTACCTCTTCCATTCTAAAGATGATTTTATCTTTATGATTTGCATTGTCTCTTAAGTCACCATTAGTAACGTCAAAAACTTCAGCAATTCTATTTCTAACTAATCGCCAAGTTTTACGTCCATCAGCAATAAAATCATTTAGATTGTCTTGTAAAAAAATATCATCTGTAAGAGGAATCCCCTCAAAATAGCCCAATTGATGAAACGCACCCAGATCTATCGCAAAATCTCCAATTCTACTTCCTATAGTTATGATGTCATCTCTAGTGATAAAAACACCAAAAGGAATATTCTGTATTGGAAAGTCTGAATCTTTAGCCACTTTTAACCAAGATTTTCTGTTAGGATTATTTGCTGTTATGATCATTTTAATTTAATTTATTTTTTATCAAACCTACATAATATTTTTACATTTTAAAATAAAAAAATCACGAAAAATGTATTTTTAACACTACTAAATTCCTAAAAATATAATAAACAATAAAATATACCTAAAACATGTTTTTTACAAAAATGAATTCGTTATTTTTGTCATGTATTAAAAAACAACAACAATGCAGTTAGATAATCAAATTTTTGACCTTATTCAGGAGGAAAAAGAAAGACAATTAAATGGTTTAGAATTAATCGCTTCAGAAAATTTTGTAAGTGATGATGTGATGAGAGCACAAGGTTCTATTTTAACCAATAAATATGCTGAAGGATATCCTGGTAAAAGATATTATGGAGGTTGTGAAATAGTTGATGTTATAGAGCAAATTGCAATAGACAGAGCTAAAGAACTATTTGGTGCTGAATATGTAAATGTGCAACCACATTCTGGTTCTCAAGCCAATACTGCTGTGTTTTTTGCATGTCTAAAGCCGGGGGACACTATTTTAGGCTTCGATTTATCTCATGGTGGTCATTTGACTCATGGTTCTCCTGTAAATTTTTCTGGTAAATTATATAATCCTGTTTTTTATGGTGTAGATAAAGTTACTGGAAGAATAGATTATGATCATTTAGCAAAACAAGCGCAAGAAAATAAACCAAAATTGATTATTGCCGG
Organism: Polaribacter sp.; assembly: GCA_029252865.1. GTDB lineage: Bacteria > Bacteroidota > Bacteroidia > Flavobacteriales > Flavobacteriaceae > Polaribacter. Next base: position 2,090 of record JAQXAP010000100.1, on the reverse strand, counting down.
AGCTTCTGCATATTCTAGAGATATAGATTATAAAAAATTTAGAGAGATTGCTGATAGTGTTGGTGCTATTTTAATGGCAGACATTTCTCATCCGGCAGGTTTAATTGCGAAAGGAATTTTAAATGATCCGTTACCTCACTGCCATATTGTTACTACTACAACCCACAAAACGTTACGTGGACCTAGAGGTGGTATGATCATGATTGGTAAAGATTTTGAAAATCCTTTTGGATTAAAATTAAAATCAGGAAAATTAAAGAAAATGTCTACTCTAATTAATTCTTCCGTTTTTCCAGGAAACCAAGGTGGACCATTAGAGCACGTTATTGCTGCCAAAGCTATAGCTTTTGGCGAAGCTTTAACTGATGAATTTTTAGAATATCAGATCCAAGTTAAAGAAAATGCTGCCGCAATGGCAAAAGAATTTGTTGCAAAAGGGTATGATATTATATCCGGAGGAACAGACAATCATTGTATTTTAATCGATTTACGTAATAAAGATATTTCCGGTAAAGATGCAGAAATAGCGCTTGGCAAAGCGGATATTACTGTAAATAAAAATATGGTTCCATTTGATGATAAAAGCCCATTTGTAACTTCAGGAATACGTATTGGAACTTCCGCTATAACTACTCGTGGTTTAGAAGAAAACGATATGAAAGCTGTTGTTAATTTTATTGATGAGGCAATACAAAACTTTGAAAATGAAGAGGTTTTACATGAGATAGGTGAGCGCGTTTCTGAAATGATGGGTGCGAGAAGATTATTTGTAATGTAACCATTCGTTTAAATGTGCTTTACTTATGTGAATAAAAAAAGCATCAAGTTAATCTTTGATGCTTTTTTTATGTTTTTTTGATAAAAATTACAAACTCTATTCTTTAATCCTCACTTGCTCTATCAATAATATTTTCGGGAATCGCTTTTTTTGCTTTTGCACCCATTTTTTTCAACTTCTCAACACTATTGATTAAGTTTCCTCGACCATCAAAAAGTTTATTCATAGCATTAGAGTAATCTTTTTTACTATCGTCAATTCGTTTACCAATATTCATTAAATCACTCAAAAGACCTTGAAATTTATCATATAATGCGCCCGCTTGTCTTGCAATTTCGATTGCATTTTTTTGCTGCTTTTCATTATTCCACAAAGAATCAATAGTTCTTAAAGTAGCTAGTAAGGTAGATGGTGTAACGATAACTATATTCTTTTCGAATGCTTTATTGTATAAATGGTTATCGGTATTTATAGCAAAAGCAAAAGCGGGTTCTATTGGGATAAATAATAGTACAAAATCTGGGGAATCAATTTTATAAATATCTTCATACTTTTTTTCATTTAATTGCACTACATGTCTATTAAGTGAAGCGACATGATCTTTTAAAAATTGTGCTTTTAAAGTTTCATCATCTTCATTTACAAATTGTTCATAAGCAGTTAATGAAACCTTAGAATCTACAATCATTTTTCTATTGTCTGGTAGATGAATTACAACATCAGGTAAAACTCTTTTACCCTCATTGTTTGTATAACTTTTTTGTACAAAATATTCTCTATCCTTTTCTAATCCTGATTTTTCTAAAACACGCTCTAAAACTAATTCTCCCCAGTTTCCTTGCATTTTATTATCCCCTTTTAATGCTTTTGTAAGGTTTAACGTTTCTTTACTCATTTGCTGGTTTAATTCTTTTAAACCTATAATTTGTTGACGCAAAGCTGCATGATAATCAATACTTACTTTGTGTGTTTGATCTACTTTATCCTCAAAAACTTTAATTTTTTCTTGAAGTGGATTTAAAATAATTTTTAAGTTTTCTTTATTTTGTTGCGTAAATTTAGATGATTTTTCTTCTAATATTTTGTTTGCTAGCACTTCAAAATCATTTTCGAACTTTTCTTGAAGTTTTTGTACTTCAGTTTTATTTGATTCAAGTTTTTCTGTTGTATTTTTAAATTCAGTTTCTAAACGAGTTTTATCAGAAATCAAATTCTCTTTTTCTTTTTGAATAAATTTTAATTCACCTTGTAAATCTATAATGTTATTCTCTGCGTTTCTTAATGTTTCATTTATCTTTGAAATATTCATTTC
>JAQXAP010000095.1 GCA_029252865.1 Polaribacter sp. | reverse complement strand
CGCAACTGGCGTTACAGTTAAGGTCTCACCGCCTGTAGGGGTTCCTGTTAATCCTACCCCTAAAACCCATACAGATTGAGAAGTTTTTGAGATAGATGTTGGCGTAGCACTTGTAAGAGTAGCGCTCCCGCCAGAAATACTTAATGCAAAATCACTTGCCTCTAAATCGGAAGAACCACCACTGGAGTTGTATACACTTAAACTTGTGGTTACAGTGATTGTTGAATTGTCAGCAGCCAAGGAAACACTGCTTATTTCTGGAGTTAAAATGTCATAAACACGCACATGCCCTGAATTAGATCCACCTCCATCATTACCAAGAGCCCCAATAGCAACTTTTGTTCCATCACTACTTAAAGAAACAGACCTTCCTGAGATGTCACCAGCGGCCTCACCATCAATATCAACAACTGGCTGACTCCAAGAACCTCCATCATACTCATAAACACGCACATGCCCTGAATTAGATCCACCTCCATCATTACCATAAGCCCCAATAGCGACTTTCGTTCCATCACTACTTAAAGAAACAGAATATCCTGAGTTGTCATTAGCAGCCTCTCCATCAATATCCGAGCCAAGCTTAATCCAAGAACCAATGCCATTCCATTGGTAGATACGCACATGCCCTGAATTAGATCCATTTCCATCATTACCAACTGCCCCAATAGCAACTTCTGATCCATCATCACTTAAAGAAACAGAATATCCATATGAGTCAGAAGCAGCCTCTGCATCAAAATCGCTACCTACCTGAATCCATTGACTACCAACGTAACTAAAAACACGCACATCCCCTCCAGATCCCGAATTAGTAGCCCCAATAGCGACTGTAGCCCCCTGACCACTTAAAGCAACAGAAGTTCCTGCGAAGTTATAATTACCCTCTCCATCAATATCACCACCCATCTGAATCCAAGAAGCACCGTTATACTCATAAACACGTACATGCCCTGAACTAGATCCACCTCCATCATTTTGATAAGCTCCAATAGCAACTCTCGTTCCATCATTACTTAAGGAAACAGAATTTCCAGAGTAGTCACCTAAAGCCTCTCCATCAATATCCGCGCCTAACTGAACCCAATTACCACTGGAATACTGAAATACACGCACATGCCCCGAATTAGTATAATTTCCATCATTATAAGGAGCCCCAATAGCTACAATCGTTCCATCACTACTCATAGAAACAGAGCGTCCTGAGTTGTCAGAACCAGCCTCTCCATTAATATCCGAGCCTAGTTGGGTCTGTGAGAACATGATAAAGGGTAGTAATAAAGTCGTAAGTAGAATAAATTTTTTCATCGTTGTTTTTATTTGATAGAGTCAAAATATACAAATAAAATTCTAAATAAATTTAAACTCTAAGTAAAATGGTTTAATCATTAGTTGTTTTTATTTTTTCAATTTCTTTTAAAAGAATTGAAAATGCATTTCAACAAAATTTTAAAGATTGAAAAGTTACTATTACCCATTTGTCTTCCTTTGCGGTTTTCCACATTTAAAACTGCGGTTTTTCGCAAAATAAATTTGGTTTGGTATTTTTTGATGAGTTGCTTGTTGGAAAAATAATTTAAACTAAATATGAACAGGTTTATCTATTCCGAAACACAAATTACAGCCATTCTAAATAGTGTGGTATTGAAGTAAATGAAAGCTTTGTTATTTTTGAGAGTTCTTATAGACTTTTAGCAAATGTAAATTTATAAGTTATCCCTTTTTTTTCAGGTATTCGGTTATTCCTCTCTGTGGGATTTTCACTAAAATCCGTAACGCAAATCTAGTTACATTTGCAAACATATATATGAAAACAAATATTACCCTTAAAACCATAAATAAATTAGCTATTCCTGCTTTAATTGCAGGTATTGCAGAACCTTTACTGTCTATAACAGACACTGCAATTATTGGTAATATTCATCAAAATGCTACAGAAAGTTTAGCTGCAGTAGGTATTGTAGGTGCATTTATTTCAATGTTAATCTGGGTTTTTGGGCAAATTAGAAGTGCCATTTCTTCAATAATCTCTCAATATGTAGGTGCAAATAAATTAGACGAAGTAAAAAGTTTACCAGCACAAGCAATAGCAATAGTTGTTTTAGGAAGCCTCTTTGTAGTAGCAATTTCTTATCCTTTTGCAAAGCAAATTTTTCAATTCTACAATGCTTCAGGATCGGTTTTAGAGTATTGTGGCAGGTATTTTAAAATAAGAATTTTCGGATTCCCATTTTCACTCTTTGTATTTGCTGTATTTGGCATATTCAGAGGTTTACAAAACACCTATTATCCCATGATAATTGCAATTATAGGAGCATTATTAAATGTGGTTTTAGATCTTGTTCTTGTCTACGGAGTTAAAGATTATATACCTGCTATGCATATTGAAGGAGCGGCTTATGCAAGTGTTATTGCACAAATTGTAATGGCAATTATTGCCTTGGTGCTACTAATTAAAAAAACACCAATTTCATTAAAGATAACTTTTACAATACATCCAGAAATACCACGCTTGTTGGGTATGATGGGCAATTTATTTGTTAGAACAATAGCATTAAATACCGCTTTGTATTTTGCAACGTCTTATGCTACAGGTTATGGCAAAGAATATATTGCAGCCTATACCATTGGTATTAATATTTGGTTGTTAGGTGCTTTTATGGTTGATGGGTATTCTAGTGCGGGGAACATTTTATCAGGTAAATTCTTGGGAGCAAAAGATTACAATTCTTTAGTAGCCTTAAGCAACAAGCTCATAAAATACGGTTTGTTTGTAGGAGTAATTATTGGTTTGGTAGGAGCTGTTTTTTATAATTTCATCGGACAAATATTTACAAAAGATCCAGCCGTATTAAAACAATTCTATACTGTTTTTTGGATTGTGCTAATCACACAGCCAATAAGTGCCATCACCTTTATTTTTGACGGAATGTTTAAAGGTATGGGAGAAATGAAATATTTAAGAAACCTTTTAATCCTATCTACAGGGTTTATTTTTATACCAACATTATTAGTTTTTGATTATTACGATTTAAAATTAACAGCAATTTGGATTGCCTTTACCCTTTGGATGATTGCAAGAGGCCTGCCCTTAATTATTAAATTTAGAAACAAGTTTTTACCACTTATTCAGAACAATTAAGCGTTTGGTCTGTGCAAGTATTTTTCTAGAAATTTAAGAAAATGTACCGATAGCGTATTAAGAATAAAATCATATTTTTACTAAAAATTTAGTTCATGAATGCTACAAGATCAAACGGAAGTTTGTATACCAAAATTCAAAATAACATTGCCACTATAGAATTTGGACATCCTGCAAGTAATTCTTTTCCAAGTGAATTATTAGACAGGTTAACCAAAGAAATCATTTCGGTAGGCAAAAACACCGAGGTTTTTGTAATTATTTTAAAATCTGAAGGAGAAAAAGCTTTTTGTGCCGGTGCTTCTTTTGATGAGTTGGTTGCCATTTCTAATCTAGAACAAGGAAAACAATTTTTCTCAGGTTTTGCAAACGTAATCAACGCTGTAAGAACTTGTGGAAAACTAGTTATTGGGCGTGTTCAAGGAAAAGCTGTTGGCGGTGGCGTTGGTTTAGCAGCGGCTTGTGATTATGTTTTAGCGACTGAAAATGCTGCCATAAAATTATCTGAACTCACCATAGGAATTGGGCCTTTTGTAATTGAACCTGCTGTAACTCGTAAAATTGGCGTTTCAGGAACGGCAGAACTTACCATAGATGCAACCAACTGGAAAAATGCTTATTGGGCAAAAGAAAAAGGGTTGTATGCTAGGGTATTTGAAACAGCAAAAGAATTAGACACAGCCATAGAATTATTGTCAGAAAAGTTGGCTTCTTACAATATTGCCGCTTTAACTGAAATGAAAAAAGTATTGTGGAAAGGAACAGAAAATTGGACTGATTTGTTAGAAGAAAGAGCAGCTGTTTCTGGTGAATTAGTATTGTCTGAATTCACAAAAAAAGCATTGGAGAAATTTAAAAAGTAACCCGTGGCATGAAAATAGTTTCTACAAATATTGGAGAACGAAAAGAGATAGATTGGAAAGGCGAATTGATTACCACCGGTATTTTTAAATATAATGTTGATAAACCTATTTTTTTAGATAGAGAAGATGTAAAAGGTGATGCAATTTGTGATAGAGAGAATCACGGAGGAATCTTACAGGCAATTTATGGGTATTCTTTAAAGCATTATGAGCATTGGCAAAAATTATACCCAAATTTAGAGTTTGAAAATGGAATGTTTGGTGAAAACTTAACCATTGATGACTTAGAGGAAACTAAAATTCATCAGGGCGATACTTTTAAAGTGGGTGATGCTATTTTAGAAGCAACTCTTCAGAGGGATCCTTGTATAAAATTAGGAATTCGGTTTAACGACATGAAAATTTTAAAACAATTTTGGAATAGTACCCTTTGTGGTGTTTATTTTAAAGTGATTCAAACTGGTTTCGTAAAAGCGGGCGATGCATTTATCCAAATAAAAAGTTGTACAGAAAACCCAACGATAGCAGATTTGTATGTTGCTAAAAGAAAGGTAAAAGGAATGTAATTTTTTATGTGTTTGTTATTTCGATTCAATCTGTCACTTCAATGCAATCTGTCATTTCGACCTTGTGGAGAAATCTCAAGATAACAATAGTTTAGATTTCTCAATTTCACTGCGTTTCATTCGAAATGACATTCAGGTTGTCATTTCGACCTTGCGGAGAAATCTAAATACTATCTTCGCTTTATGAAAAAGACAAAAGGAACTCATAATTATTATATTTATATAATTACTAATAAAAATAAAGCTGTGCTCTATATTGGTGTTACAAGTAATTTAAAAGAAAGACTCTATTATCACTCTCATCCTGAAGCGAATTCTAAACACTTTTCTCATAAATACAATTGTAAGTATTTAATTTATTTTGAGCACTATCAGGAAGTAGAAATAGCAATTAAAAGAGAAAAGCAACTAAAAAAATGGAGCAGAAAGAAAAAAGAATATTTGATTTCTACTAAAAATCCTCAATGGAATTTTTTAAATGATGAGATTTAGATTTATAGCTATAATGAGATTTCTCAATTTCACTGCGTTTCATTCGAAATGACATTCAGGTTGTCATTTCGACCTTGTGGAGAAATCTCAGATAAAAAAATCAAGTAGTGAAAGCTAGAAATCGCTACTAAACAGTCTCCTCTTTTTTATGTAAAAAACGAGTCAATTTCATAGAGAGATCTAACAAAATAATTTTTGGATTTCCGTTTCTTTCTATGTGATACATCGCATCATTCAATTCTTTTTCAATTTCTAAAATATTACCAGCATGTACAAAAGGGGCAAATTTAGAAAGGTCAAAACCGGTTTTAGTTTCCATAAAAACCAAGTTATCCGATTTGTAATTTAGTAATAAAGCTTGTCTAAAAAATTGCAAACAATAGTCTAAAAAACGCTTTTGAGTTTCTCGTCCGGTTTTTGCAATGGTATCAGACCATTCAATTAATTGTTGCACAACAGCAGCATTTCCTTTGGCTTTAAAAGCTGTTCTAATCCATGCAACAAACCATTGTTCAAAAATAATATCAGAAGAATCGTTTTGCAATAAATGCAATGCTTTGTTAAAATTACCTTCTGCTTGGTGCGCAATTTTAGCAGCATCGTTATCAGAAACCTGGTGGTCTACAACTAAAGTATTAGAAATATCTTGCTCGCTCAACGCAGGGAAATGTAATGCCTGACAACGAGATTTTATGGTATTTATAATCTGCTCTTCACTTTCTGTAATTAATATAAACACGGTTTTTTCTGGCGGTTCTTCAATTAACTTTAATAATTTATTGGCAGCAGAAATATTCATTTTTTCAGCCATCCAAATAATCATCACTTTAAAACCACCTTCAAAACTTTTTAATTTTAGTTTCTTTACAATTTCTTGTGCTTCATCAACGCCAATAACTCCTTGTTTATTTTCTACACCAATATGTTGCAACCAATTAAACAAGCTTCCGTAAGGTTGGGTTGCAATAAAAGATCGCCAATCTTGCAAAAACAAACTACTTACAGGGTGTTTTTTTACATTTTCATTAGAGGTAACAGGGTATGCAAAATGTAAATCTGGATGTTGTAGTTTGTCGCATTTCAGGTTACATGCGTCTGCATTATCAGAAAAATTACACAATAAAAATTGAGCATAGGCAATGGCCATTGGTAAAGTACCACCACCTTCTTTACCCACAAATAATTGTGCGTGCGGAATTCTGCCGTTTTCAGCAGACACTTTCAAGTGTTTTTTAATGTGTTCTTGACCGATAATTTGGTTGAAAAGCATAAGCAAATATAAAATTACTTTGTCATTAATTCATTAATTTTAGAAATCAATCTTTTAATTTTTGAATTCGTTGTAGGTCTTAGATTGCCTTCGAAAACGTTGTATTGATTTTTGAAGTTTCGCCATTAAAAAGAATAAATAAAAAGGTATTTTTGTTGAAAATAGATTAATAAAAGATGAAAACACTAAAAGATTTTAATTTCAAGAATAAGAAAGCGCTAATTCGTGTAGACTTTAATGTGCCTTTAAATGATAAATTAGAAGTAACAGATGCTACAAGAATTCAAGCTGCAAAATCTACGATTATAGATGTTTTAGAACAAGAAGGTAGTTGTATCTTAATGTCGCATTTAGGACGTCCAAAAGGATTTCAGGATTCCTTTTCTTTACGTCATATTGTAGAGACAGCAACGGAGATTTTAGGAGTTAAAGTAAAATTTGTAGCAGATTGTGTTGGAGATAAAGTTGAAGAAGCTGTGGCAAATTTAGAATCTGGCGAGGTTTTATTATTAGAGAACTTACGTTTTTACGAAGAAGAGAAAAAGGGGGATGTTGCTTTTGCTGAAAAATTATCAAAATTAGGTGATGTATACGTAAACGATGCTTTTGGTACTGCACACAGAGCACATGCATCAACAACCATTATCGCGCAGTTCTTTGCAGAAAACAAATGTTTCGGTAACTTATTAGCAAGAGAAATTGAAAGTATAGATAAAGTATTAAACAATTCTGAAAGACCTGTTTTAGCCATTTTAGGAGGTGCAAAAGTATCCTCTAAAATTACGGTTATTGAGAATATTTTAGACAAGGTAGATCACTTAATTATTGGTGGTGGAATGAGTTTTACTTTTATTAAAGCACAAGGTGGAAAAATTGGAAATTCTATTTGTGAAGATGATAAAATGGAATTAGCCTTAGATATTTTAAAGCAAGCAAAAGAAAAAGGTGTTGAAGTACATATTCCTGTAGATGTTATTGCTGCAGATGATTTTTCGAACGATGCAAATACACAAACCTTAGATATTAATGCAATTCCTGACGGTTGGGAAGGCGTTGATGCTGGGCCAAAATCTAGAGAAAACTTTGATGCTGTTGCAAACAAGTGTAAAACTATCTTATGGAATGGACCTTTAGGTGTATTTGAAATGGAATCTTTTGCTGGAGGAACAATTGCTTTAGGAGACTCTATTGATAAAGCAACTAAAAACGGAGCCTTTTCTTTAGTTGGAGGAGGAGATTCTGTTGCAGCGGTGAAACAGTTTGGTTTTGCAGAAAAAGTAAGTTATGTTTCTACGGGTGGTGGTGCTATGTTAGAAATGTTAGAAGGTAAAAATTTACCAGGTATTGAAGCGATCTTGAAATAAACTTTCGAGATGCAATTATGTATTTAAGATGTAAAACGGAGCTTGTTTAAGTTAGTTTCATTTCAAAAGAAAATACAATATAAATAAGCGTGCAATTGATAAAATTGCACGCTTATTGTTTTTTAGGCGAATAAAATCTAAATTCGTAGAAAGTTTTTCAAACAAATTAACAAATACACGTTTATATAGCAATCCATGAAATACACGAAATTACCAAATACAGAGATTAAAGTTTCGAAAATTTGTTTAGGAACCATGACTTGGGGTAACCAAAACACCCCAGAAGAAGCATTCGAGCAGATGGATTATGCTTTAGAACAAGGGGTTAATTTTTTTGATACGGCAGAGTTATACCCAGTGCCTGCAACTCCGGAAACGTATGCAGATACAGAGCGTATTATTGGAAACTGGTTTCAAAAAACAGGAAACAGAGAAAACGTTGTTTTAGCAAGTAAAATTGCGGGAGGTGGAGACTATACAAAACATATCAGAACTGGTGGTTTTACTAAGCAAAACATTACG
>JAQXAP010000084.1 GCA_029252865.1 Polaribacter sp. | reverse complement strand
GGAATTTTATCATCATTCATTGCCAAACAAGCTGAGCATCCTGGTTCTCTTAAAACAAAACCCGCATCAGTAATTATCTTATCTAAACCTTCCGCTTTAATTTGATCTACTACTTTATGAGATCCCGGAACTAACCAAGCGGTAACATTAGCTGCTTTTTGTCTTCCGTTTACAATAGAACAAAATCCTCTAAAATCTTCTATTCGTCCATTTGTACATGAACCTAAAAAAACGAAGTCAATTTCTTTACCAATCATAGAATCGCCCTCATTAAAAGACATATATCCTAAAGATTTTCGGTAAGTATCCACACCACCTTCTATGCTTTCAGCAGTTGGGATAGAGTTTGTTACCCCCATTCCCATTCCTGGGTTTGTACCGTAAGTAATCATTGGTTCAATATCTGAAGCTTTGTAATTAAATTCGACATCAAATTCTGCTCCTTCCTCTGTATATAAAGTCTCCCAATATTTCATAGCCTTATCCCAATCTTCTCCTTTAGGAGTTTGAGAACGACCTTTTAAATAATCATATGTTTTTTTATCAGGTGCAATCATTCCTCCACGCGCTCCCATCTCAATAGATAAATTACATACAGTCATACGACCTTCCATAGACATGTGCTCAAAAACATCTCCTGCATATTCAACAAAATATCCGGTTGCACCAGAAGTAGTTTGTTTTGCTATAATATATAAAGCAACATCTTTAGCAGTTACCCCCAAACCTAATTTACCTGTTACGTTTATACGCATTTTTTTAGGTTTTGGCTGCATAATACATTGCGTAGACAATACCATTTCAACTTCAGAAGTTCCAATACCAAAAGCAATTGCGCCAAAAGCACCATGTGTTGATGTATGAGAATCTCCACAAACAATTGTAGCTCCAGGTAACGTAATTCCGTTTTCTGGACCGACAACATGAACAATACCATTATTTACATCTCCCAACCCCCAGTGTGAAATACCATGTTTAGCAGCATTTTTTTCTAGAGCATCTAACTGATTTGAAGATAATGGATCTGATACCGGTAAATGTTGATTTATTGTTGGTGTATTATGATCTGCTGTTGCGAATGTACGTGAAGGATATACAACACTGTTTCCTCTATTTTCTAATCCTAAAAATGCTACAGGACTTGTAACTTCGTGGATAAAGTGACGATCTATAAAAAACACATCTGGCCCGTCTTTCACTTTACGAACTACATGTGAATCCCATACTTTGTCAAATAATGTATTTGCCATTTTTTTGTTTGGTTATAATCAACTATCAAAATTAACATTTTATAGTATTATACGAACCATAAAAGTGTTTAGATTTATTATCCCCAATTAACAAAAACCACTTTATAAACCTAAAAAACAAGTAATTAACTTGTTTAAAAATACGATGTCTATTAATTCTAAATGGTAATTAAAATTATATTTCTGAAGATAGTTTTATCGAAGCTCTTCAAGTTTTAAAGCAAATACAGTTTTATTAAAAAAAGGCAAACACTTTTGATAGTATTAGGGAAAATTAATTTCTAAAAGAAAACACTTATCTTTAAGTTTTAAATTCTAAAAAATGAAAACTGCTAAAGAATATTTTGATGAATATGCTGAAAGTCATCAAAACAAGACAAACCAATCTCTGCATTATATTTGTGTTCCCTCAATCTTTTTTAGCATTATTGGTTTGCTCATGAGTATACCTGCAACACCTATAGAAAACATCATAAATTTATCCAATCCTCTATTAGAAAATTGGGCAGTAATTGTTGCTCTTGGTATTTCAATTTTTTATCTGCGATTAGGATTTTGGTATTTAATTGAAATGCTATTTGTTATTTTAATAAGCATCATTGCTAATTTTTTGTTGGGAAATATGATTAACTTGCTTTATGCTTCAATTACTATTTTTGTTTTAGCTTGGGCTGGTCAGTTTTATGGGCATAAAATAGAAGGAAAAAAGCCATCATTTTTAAAGGATTTAGAGTTTTTATTGATTGGCCCGTTGTGGGTTATTCAGAAATTAAGAAAGATAAAATAACCGATGAAAGATAAAATAACATACGAAGACTTTCTAAAAGTTGATATTCGAATAGGAACAATTATTGAAGTCAAGGATTTCCCTAAGGCCAGAAAACCCGCGTATCAATTAAAAATTGATTTTGGAGATTTAGGAATTAAAAAATCAAGTGCTCAAATAACAGAATTGTATTCTAAGAAAGATTTAATGAATGCACAAATATCAGCTATTATCAATTTTAAACCTCGCCAAATAGCGAATTTCATGAGCGAAGTTTTGGTTATCGGAGTATGTAATGTTGAGGGTAAAGTTGTTTTATTAAAAGCGAATAAAAATATTAAAAATGGTGATCAAGTTCGTTAAGTTTTATTCATGAACAATTGTAAAAAAATACATAAACAAGAATAAAACATATATCAATCATTAAAATTCATCAAATAGTAGCTACTTAATTTTTAGGATTGTTTAAAATTACTAATGCGCCAATTACTCCGGGAATCCATCCACAAAGTGTTAGTAAAAAGATAATACAGAAAGAACCACAACCTTTGTCTATTACTGAAAGTGGTGGGAAAACAATTGCAAATAATACTCTAAAAAAACTCATTAATATATTTAATTGGTTACATAATTAAGACGTAATAATTTGTATTTTGTTACAAGAAATTTTTTTAACACATTGCAAAAAGCACTCATAGTTAGAGTAAAATCATAATTGCAATAAAAACAAATACAACTATTTGTCCCCATTTTAAGTAAAAGCCTACTTTAGAATGGTGTTTTAAATAATTAGAAATACTACCTGCTAAAACAGCTATAATCCCAAAAATTATAAATGAAACCAAAATAAACACTCCTCCTAAAGTGTAGAATTGAATTATTGTAGAAATAGATTTCGAGTACAAAAATTGAGGAAAAAATGCTAAAAAAAATAAAGCAACTTTCGGATTTAATACATTCATGATAAACCCTTTTTTAAACAACTGAAATACTGATTCTTTATTAATAGTATCATTAGACAAAACTATTTTAGAATCTCCCTTAAACACTCTGTAAGCCAAAAAAATTAAATAGCTTGCTCCTATAACTTTAATTACAAAAAAAAGATTTTCATTTTCTTTGATAATTGCAGAAACCCCAAAAGCAATTAATGTAGTATGAACCAGACAACCAGTCATTAGTCCAAAAACGGTTGCTAAGCCATATTTTGTTCCATTAACAATACTTTGTGTAAGTACAAAAATATTATCTGGCCCTGGTGAAATTGACAAGATAGAGGTTGCAAGTGCAAAAGAGATAATAATTTCTATCATTTAGCAGAGTAAAAATATCTATTAAAAATAAATAGAATTTGTTGGAAATTAAGACTTCTGCAATATCGCTTTATTAATACGTTTTACCAAACTCGGTCCCTCATAAATAAAACCTGTATACAACTGAACTAAATCTGCTCCTGCATTCAATTTGTCTAAAGCGTCTTTTTCAGAATGAATTCCTCCTACTCCAACAATCGGAAAAGATTTATTAGAAGTATCTGCTAAATATTTAATAACTGCCGTACTTTGATTTTTTAAAGGTTGTCCACTTACACCGCCATTTCCGATCTCTTCTAAACGCTCTTTAGAAACTTTTAGATTTTGTCTATTTGTAGACGTATTAGAAGCTATTACGCCATCAATTTTTGTTTCATTTACCAAGTCTATTATTTCATCTAATTGAATATTATTTAAATCTGGCGCAATTTTTAATAAGATTGGTTTTTGTTTTTTTTCTTTAGAATTCAACAATTTACAGGCAGAAATTAACTCTTTTAAATAATCCTTATCATTCAGTTTTGCATGGCTACCAACATTAGGACAACTCACATTCAGCACAAAATAATCTACATAAGGATGCAAAGCTTTAAAAACTTCACAATAGTCTTCTGTGTAATTTTCTGGCTTCGTATCTGTGTTTTTACCAATGTTTCCGCCAATAATAACGTGACCACTGTTATTTTTTAAATTTTTTATCGCAGCCTCAACCCCATCATTATTAAAACCCATTCTATTAATAATGCCCTGATCGTCTTTTAATCTGAATAATCTTTTTTTAGGATTACCAGCCTGTCCTTTTGGCGTTACGGTTCCTATTTCAATAAAACCAAAACCAAAATTTGATAATTCTTTATATAATACAGCGTTCTTATCAAAACCCGCCGCTAAGCCAACAGGACTTTTAAAAGTAATTCCAAATAAGGTCCTTTCTAAACGTCTGTCATCAACCACATATAAACTTCTAAAAACAAAAGAAACAAAAGGAATTTTACAAAGTGTTTTGATTAGAGAAAAAGTAAAATAATGAACTTTTTCAGGGTCGAATAAAAATAAAATTGGTCTTATAATCGATTTGTACATCCTATTCTAGAATTAATTTAAATAACTTGCTTCTAGTCCTCAAAATTACAATATTTAATACTTATAAAACTCGAAAACACCTCCGAATTTAATAGTTATCCAATTTTTACTATTTTAGATGAAAATAAAAATCAATTTGGAAACTATCTTTAATTATTTTCAAACAATTCCTTCTGCACATAGAAGTTTAATTTTAGTAGGTGGAATTACATTTTTTTGGCTTTTAGAAGGCGCAATTCCTTTATTTAAATTCGATTACAAAAAATGGAAACACGCTTTTCCTAATCTTTTTTTCACATTTACAACCATACTCATCAATTTTACATTGGCTTTTCTATTACTCCTAACTGCTGATTGGGTAGAAGTTAATAATTTTGGTTTGATTAACTGGATACCAAAAACACCACTGTGGATCTATGTTGTTTTAGGTGTTTTGTTTTTAGATTTTTTTGGCGCTTATCTAGCACACTTTACAGAGCACAAAATCGCAGTTTTATGGAAGGTTCATTTAGTACATCATTCAGATCATAAAGTAGATACAACTACCGCAAACAGGCATCATCCATTAGAAAGTGTCATACGTTTTTCTTTTACATTATTAGGTGTTTTTCTGGTTGGAACTCCCATTGCAATTGTAATGATATATCAATCTATGTCTTTAATATTTACACAATTTACGCACGCAAATATAAAAATATCACCAAAGGTGGATAAATTGCTAAGTCACTTTATTGTATCTCCAGACATGCACAAAATACATCATCATTATAAGTTGCCGTATACAGATTCTAATTACGGAAATATATTTTCTATCTGGGATAGGATTTTAGGAACCTACATGGAAATGGATAGAGAAAAAATTATCTATGGAGTGGATACTTTTCCTGATGAAGTTAAAAATTCGTCATTGAAAGAGTTGTTGAAACAACCTTTTCAAGAATATAAAAAACCTACTGGTTTGAAAGAAATATAATTTTTTGTTTTCTAAACAATAAGTTTAGCTTCCTATTACTCCTAACAAAAATAACAATTACACCATCTTCTGCAATCAATCGTTTTACTCAAAGTAATCACTTATAAAGTATTTCAGTTTTTTGAATATTCTAATTATAAATCAAATATCTTTTCCTGACCTTTTTAAATTTTTTCAAATCTTTCTTCCAAGATTCTCTGATTTTTTTTGCAGACAAACCCTGCTCCAATTGTTGTTGTAGTCTTTTTGTTCCAGCATGAATCGTGAAAGTATTACCAAAAAATTTTTCTGTTTTTGGAGTTTTTTTATAAGCATCAATCAACCACTCTAAATTTAAAGCACTTAATTTTTTAGTACTACTCAAATCTACACCATAACATATTTTTCCTTTTTCTTTTGGATATTTAGAACCAAAATTTGGTTTTGGAGTATAGCTAAAATTGTTTTTAGGAAAAAAAGATGCTCCATATCTTTGAAATTGAAATTCAGTTCCTCTCCCTGCATTAATGGTAGTTCCCTCAAAAAAACCTAAACTTGGATACAAGTTTATACTTTTGTCATTTGGTAAATTAGGTGAAGGTCGTGTAACTAAACTATATTCAGAATTATGCGTATAATTAACTAAAGGAATTACTTTCAAATTACACTGAACTCCATTTTTAAGCCATTTTTCACCATTTATCATTTTAGCATATTCGCCAATTGTCATTCCATAAACTACTGGAACAGGATGTTTACCTACAAAAGATGTATGTTCCATTTCCAAAACAGGCCCATCAACATAGTGTCCATTTGGGTTGGGTCTATCTAAAACAATTACTTTCATACTAGCTTCTGCACATGCCTCCATTACATAATGTAACGAAGAAATATAGGTGTAAAAACGCACTCCCACATCTTGTATATCAAAAACTACAACATCTATTCCTTTTAATTCTTTGGCTGAAGGTTTCTTACTTTTTCCGTACAAGGAAACAATTTTTAAACCTGTTTTAGTATCAAAACCATCTTTTACAATTTCAGCAGCGTCGGCTTTTCCCCTAAACCCATGTTCTGGTGCAAATACTTTTTTTACGTTTATGTTTAACGAAAGTAAACTATCTACTAAATGAACAAATTTAATTTTTGAAAACTCCACCCCATTAACAACCTGTCTTGAAGGAATATCGACACCATATGATTCTGAATTAAATCTTTTAGAAATAACTGAAGTTTGATTTGCAACAACAGCAATATTTTTACCCTTTAATAATTTTAAATACAAGTTAGTTCTTTCTGCTGCAGTTTTAATTTTTAAGCTTTCAGATTTCTCCTTTTTTACATTTATTTTTTCAACTTTTAAACCCGAGCTTTGAGCACAAGAAATCAGCTGAAAATTCAGCATTAGAAATAAGAATAAATATGTACTTTTGAAAGGTATAAAATCAATCATTAATTTGAATTACGAGTTATTTATTGCAAAACGCATTATTGCTGGCAAAAAGTATAAAAATAGCATTTCGTCTCCAATAATAAAAATAGCAATTACTGCAATTTCGCTGGGAATCATTATTATGCTAATTGCTTTGGCAACCGGCTCAGGATTACAGTATAAAATTCGTGATAAAATGGCTGGCTTTAAAGGCCATGTGCAAATTATTAATTATGATGCAAATAATTCTGATGTTTCTGTAGTTCCCATAAAAAAAGACCAAGATTTTTATCCAAATTTTAAAAATGTAGATGGAATAAAAAACATTCAGGCTTTTGGAAATAAATTTGGAATTTTAAGGACCAAAACTGATTTTGAAGGCATCATATTTAAAGGTGTTTCTAATGATTATGATTGGACTTTTTTTAACGAATATATGATTGAAGGGAGAACTCCTAATTTAAATCTTCCAAGAACGAAAGAAGTTTTATTATCGCAAACAATCATAAATCGTTTGCAATTAAAATTGAATGACACCATCCTAGCTACTTTCGTAAAAACTGGCAATAGTAAATTAACATCAAATAAAAAATATACCATTGTAGGGATTTACAATTCTGGGTTTGCAGAATTTGACAAAAACATGATGATTGGTGACCTTAGGGAAGTTCAAAACCTCAATAAATGGAAAGAAAACGAAATTGGTGGTTTCGAAATTATTTTGGATGACTTTAATAACATCCAAGAAAAAGGGGAAGAAATTTACAGTAATATTGGTGCAACTTTAAACAGTAAAACTATCATAGATAGTTACCCAACTGTATTTGAATGGATTCAACTTTTTGACAACAATGTTTGGTTTATCATAATCCTTATGATTCTAGTTGCAGGTATTAATATGATCACTGCTTTATTGGTTTTAATTCTAGAACGTGTGCAAATGATTGGTATTTTAAAAGCCTTAGGAAGCACAAATACAAGTATTCGAAAAATATTTTTATACAACGCTTCTTACCTCATTTTAAAGGGTCTTTTCTGTGGAAACATCATTGGTTTATCTATTATTTTTATTCAATATTATTTTAAAGTAATTACATTAAATCCAGAAACCTACTATGTAACAACCATGCCTGTTCACATTTCATTTACATACATTTTATTACTAAATATTGGTACATTAATCATGTCATTTTTAATGCTGATTATCCCTTCATATATTATTACAAAAATCAATCCTTCGAAGTCTATTAAATTTGCCTAATCTTTTAGCACTTTCCCAAAAAGTCTCGCTGTTTAATATTTTATTTTGAAAGTATTGGCAAAAACAATAATAAACGATTAAGAATAGAGCTAACTTTCAGAAGCGCTTAAAAAAAGTTTACTAAAGTTTTAAAATTGAATTTACACAATTAATACCTGTCTTACTATTTCTAAACTTATTCTTCGCTAAAAGCAACATTTATTCTATTCGATGCTCATTCTATGACATTAATTATTAGTGGAGAAAACTATCTTTAAGCATTGAAAAAAACTTGTTAATTAAAAAATAACAGCTTTTGAATTTCCATTGTTAAGAGAGGTTACAGACAACAAATTAAATTAAAGTTAAAAATAGTTTCACCAATTATGTTAGAGCTATTTTTGTTTAAAAAGTTTTAAATAAAAGACGATTACATATTTTAAATTAAAATCTATCAAGGAGATGAAATCTATTTGGTTTAGTTAAGTTAAAAATGTAATATTACGATACGTTAAAAAAAAATTTTATGAAAAAACTATTTGCTTTTACATTACTATTTTTAGGCATAAATAATTATGCACAAGAGTCTTTTAAAGGGCATAGTTTTATTAATATTAAAGAAGGCATACCGAAAGTTGGTGTTTCTTCCATAGTACAAGACCATTTCGGGTTTATATGGATTGGAACTACCGGAACTGGTATTTACAAATTTGATGGTATTGATTACTATGCGTACAAAAAAGATTTAGAAGACAACACATCTTTAAGTAGTAATATTGTTCAATGTGCTTTTATTGATAGTAAAAAAAGACTTTGGTTTGGTACAGAAAATGGTTTAAACCTTTATGATAAAGATTTAGATCAATTTAAAAGGATATCATTAAAAAGTAAGTTTAAAGAAAATATTTTAGATCTCGAGGAAGATACTTCAGGGAATTTATTAATTGGAACTGATAACACAGGGTTATTTAAATTAAACACATCTACTTTTAAAGTTGTTAAAGTTTTAAACAACACCGAAGAGGATCTCACAATACACAGCATAAAAAACACAAAACAAGGTAAAACTTTTCTAGGTACAAATCTTGGTTTAAAAGAAGTCGACTTTATAAACAATAAATTAATTCAAACAAGATTATTTACAGATACAGATAAATCAATAAACGCTGCAATAGAAAATTTATTTATAGATAATAATGATAATTTATGGATTGGGTTTTACGGAGGTGAAGGGGTTTATAAATGCGCACTAACAAATGATCGAAACAATAATATTATTCGTTTAGAGAAATTTGATTTTACATCGAAAAAGATAATGAAGACTATTCAATTATCTGATAAAACATTGATGATTGCTACAGAAAATGATGGACTTTTTCATCTGAAAGAAAATGGTACTTTAATTAAACATTATGTATCAAATAAAACCGAAGAAAACAGCATCCTACATAATTCAATTTGGGAACTATTTATAGATAAAAATGATAGAATTTGGATGGGATATTTTAACAGTGGTATTGCCGTTAGTGATCAACTTTTTGATAAATTTAAAGATCTAAAAAGCTTACGTAATAAAAAGAATTCACTAACTATTCCTTCCGTAACATCTGTTCTCAAAGATAAATCTGGAAATATATGGATGTCTACGGATGGCGGAGGTATTGATGTTTACAATCCTGTAACCGGAAAATTCACACATATAAATAAAAAAAGTAATGCCACTTATTCGGGTCTTAAATCTGACTATATAGTAAGTTTGTTCTTAGATTCTCGCGACAATTTATGGGCAGGAAGTTGGGATGAAGGTATCTTTCTTCTCAAGAAAGGCTCTAAAAAATTTATCAACTTTAATAGAACAAATAGGCCAGAAACAATTAACTCTAATGCTTTTAGAAGTTTCTCAGAAGATTCTAAAGGTAACGTTTGGATTGCGTCTTACTCTGATGGTTTAAACTCTTACAATTTATCGACAAACGAATTTAAAAAATACAATTCAAAAGAATTTCTTAAATATAAATATTTAGGTAATAAAGTAATGTGTGTGTCGGTTTCTTCTGATGATGTTGTCTGGGTTGGTACTGCCGATGGTTTGTTTAAAATAGAAGATTTAGGTGATAATAAGTTTGATATAATATCATTAGGCGAAAGAATGCAAAAAGAATATGGAAATTTATCTGATGTAAACCATATTCTCTCTATCTATGAATCTTCGGATAAAAATATTTGGATTGGAACACAAGGTGCAGGTCTTTGCATGTATAACAGAGAAAAAGATTCTTTTACTTGGTATAATAAACCTGCAGGACTTGGAGAAGAAAATATAGCAGCAATAATAGAGGATAATGATAAGAATATTTGGGTTAGTGGTAATTCAGGGCTAACAAAAATAAACGTAGACGATAAAAAGTTCACCAATTTCACCTCTAGTGATGGTTTATTATCTAATGATTTTAACTTTGGAGCAGTATTTAAAGATGAAAAAGGAACTTTATATTTTGGTAATTATAAAGGATTAGATTATTTCAATCCAAAAGATATAAATACTAACTCAAGCTTACCATCATTACATTTAACTGATTTTAAGCTATTTAATAAATCAGTTACGCCAAAGGCTGAAAATTCTCCATTAAAAAAAGTAATTTCAGAGACAAATAGTATTGAGCTATCACACAAACAATCTGTTTTTACAATTGAGTTTACAGGTTTAAATTACACCAGGTCAGAAAAAAATAGTTATGCTTATTATTTAGAGGGCTATGAATCTTCATGGAACTATGTCGGTCAAAAAAGAAGTGCTACATACACAAACTTAGATCAAGGAAACTATGTATTTAAATTAAAAGCATCAAATAATGATAATATTTGGAATGAAGTTCCCTTAGAATTAAAAATTACAATTCTTCCCCCATGGTGGAAAACTAAGTCCGCAATAATGTCTTATATTCTTTCTTTTATTTTTTGTATTTTTTTATTAAATATCCTAACACAAAAACGCCTGAAAGAAAAAGAAGAACTGAATAACCAACGTTTACTTCAAACCCAAAATGACGATTTAAATAAAAAGAAACTTCAATTTTTCACGAATATCTCTCACGAATTCAGAACACCTTTAACGTTAATTATTAATCCGATTAAAGATATAATTAATAATAAAGAACTAAATCTACCTCAAAGTGTAAAAAATAAACACGCTATAATTTATAAAAACACTGACAGACTTTATCGATTAATTAATGAGTTAATGGATATTAGAAAACTAGAACACAATAAAATGAATTTAAGAGCTAGTAAGATTAACTTAATCAGTTTTACTAAAAATCTAATAAGTTATTTTGAAGAAGAAGCAAATAATAAAAATATTCTATTGAGTTTAGATTCTGATGCGCCAGATCTCGGTGTTTGGGCAGATGAAAAAATGATAGAAAAAATAATATTCAATCTTTTATCCAATGCAATTAAAGCAACCCCTAAAGGAGGAGCTATAAATATAGAATTATTTTCTAATGATAAACTTCATCATTTACCATTAGTTCATAAAGAGAAACCAGTAAGAGCAGTAGAAATATTGGTTTCTGATACAGGGACAGGATTAAATGAAAAAGAAGTAGAAAAAATATTCAAACGCTTTTATCAAGTAGAAGATCAAAACAAATCATATATCGGAGGTACAGGTATAGGTTTAGAAGTAGTAAAAAGTTTTGTTTACTTGCATAAAGGAGAAATTAAAGTGGAGAGCAAGTTAGGATCTGGGACTACATTTAAAATTCTTTTACCAATTGGTAAAGAACATTACAGAGAAGATCAAATCATTTATAACCAAGATAAAAAAGAACAAGTAAAGGAAAATTTCTTGTCAATTCAATCTTTACAAGAGGCAACACAACCAGAACGAACTAATTTGGCAAAAACAAAAACAGTTTTAGTTGTTGAAGATAATGTAGAACTTATTAATTATCTAAAAAATGAATTAAGCATTGATTACAAGGTATTTATTGCCAACAATGGTAAAGAGGGAGTCGAAGTTGCTAAAGAAGTATTACCAGATGCAATAATTACGGATGTTGTAATGCCAGAAATGGATGGTTTTGAATTTTGTAAAACTATAAAAAATGATGCATCCACAAGTCATATTCCTTTATTAATGTTAACAGCAAGAACCACCATTGAAAATAGAATAGAAGGTATAGAAAATGGCGCAGATGCCTACATGGTAAAGCCATTCGATTTAAAACTATTAAAGCTTCGTTTATCACAATTAATAACAAGTAGACAACTAATTTTTGATAAATATTTTGGTGCAATAAGCGGAGCAGATGAAAAAATTAATTCTAGTTCTATTGATAAAGATTTTATACAAAAACTTTTAGACTATATAAATGAAAATATTTCTGACTCTAATTTAAGTGTAGAGGAATTGGCCTCACAATTAAAATTAAGTAGAAGTCAATTGTACAGAAAGATTAAAACATTAACTGGTCAAACAGTAAATGAATTTATAAGAAAGATAAGATTAGAAAGAGCTAAACAAATTTTAGATTCAGGAAAAGCAAACATAAGCGAAGCATGTTTTAGTGTTGGCTTTTCTTCACCATCATACTTTTCAAAATGCTTTAAAGCACATTTTGGTGTTTTACCTTCAGAACTAGAAGTAAAAAAAGAAACTATATTAAAACACTAAAAATCTATTGTATTCAGAAGGCATTTATCAGTAAAATCAAACAACACCTTAGAGTATTTATTTTAAAGCGCTTAAAATCACACAAATACACATAATGAAACTATTGGTGCATCAAATGAGCTAAATGTAGCATCCTTGTTAATTTTATGTTAATTAGCTACAATAGTTTTAAACTCTGTATTTTCTGTGTCAAAAAAGAAAGATATGTTCCAATATATTTGAAGAGCACATTAATGGATATGAAACAAAAAGACTTTACCAAAAAATTATTTTACGAAATATTAATAGTACTATTTATGGTCGTACTGTTATTATTGATTTTTAATAATTTTTAATAAAGGTTTTAGACATCGGACACATTGCAAAACAATTTTTTTTTTAATTAACCAATTAATATGAATGATGAACAAATTTAAAGTCACAATTATTGCATGCTTATTTTTATGCATGCAAAATGTTTTTTCGCAAAACAAGAAAATTACCGGAGAGGTAAAAGATTCTTCAGGTAACCCTTTACCCGGAGTGTCTATTGTAGTAAAAGGGACAACTAGAGGTGTAGATACAGATTTTGATGGTAACTATTCAATATCTGATGTTTCAGCAAGTAATGAGTTAGTCTTTTCTTATTTAGGGATGATTTCTCAAACAATTGCTGTTGGAAACAACTCTCAGATAGACGTTGTATTATTAGATGATGCTACATCTTTAGATGAAGTGATTGTAATGGGATACTCCTCTCAAACAAGAGGAGATTTAACAGGTTCTGTTGCTTCTATAGACATGGATGAGGCTTTAAAAGCACCAGTAGTTACTGCTGCTGAGGCGCTTCAAGGAAGATCTACAGGGGTTACAGTTATTAGTAACAATACACCTGGTTCAGCTCCAAAAATTAATATTCGTGGTTTCGGTACAACAAACAATACCAACCCATTGTTTATTATAGATGGAGTTCAAACAGATGACCCAAATGCATTAAACAACCTGAACCCTTCTGATATCGATCAGATGAATGTTCTTAAAGATGGTGCTGCTGCAATTTATGGAGCAAGAGCTGCAAATGGTGTTGTTATCATTACAACCAAAGGCGGTGGATATAACCAAAGTAAACCTACGGTAACCTTAGACATGTATACTGGATTTTCACAAATTGCAAATACAGTAGACATGCTAAACCCAGAGCAACATGCACAAATGTTGTTTCAAAGT
>JAQXAP010000071.1 GCA_029252865.1 Polaribacter sp. | reverse complement strand
AAAACAAAAACTAAAGAAAAACCCTGAATCTATTTTTAACAATCATGAAATTATTACCAGACTAGAAGCTGTAAAAGCCGAATTGATTCAAATTAAAAATCAATTGTAACTTTTTACTCGTTTTTGCGTCAAATAATGGCAATGAACTTTAGCATGGTCAGAAATTTAAGTAATATTGTGAAATAAAAAAATAACAAAAACTAAAATAAAAATTATGAAAAGATGGTTAATTCCGGTAATAATCATTGGGGTTATTACGTTTGGCGTTTATAGATGGGCAGTCGGTTTTAATAATACGGCAGTAGAATACGAAGAAAATGCGAAAACAGCTTGGTCTAATGTAGAAAGTTCTTATCAACGTAGAAACGATTTAATCGGAAATTTAGTAAAAACTGTGCAAGGTGCTGCAGATTTTGAAAAAGAAACGTTAACGGATGTAATCAGTGCAAGAGCAAAAGCAACTTCTGTAAATATAAATACTGGTGATTTAACACCAGAAAAAATGGCTCAATTTCAACAAGCACAAGTAGGAATGAGTGGGGCGCTCTCTAAATTATTAGTATCTGTAGAACGGTATCCTGAATTAAAGGCAAACGCAAATTTTTTAGAATTACAAAGTCAAATAGAAGGTACTGAGAACAGAATTAATGTTACAAGAGATCGTTTTAATGCAGGTGTAAATGTTTACAACAAACTGATTAAAAAATTTCCTGGATCTTTTTTAGCAGGAATCTTTAATTTTGATGAAATGAATCGATTTAAATCAAATCCTGGTTCAGAAAATGCTCCTGATGTAAGCTTTGATTTTAAAAAGAAAAAATAAAAAAAGATGTCTAAAATAGAAGCGTTTATATCTCGAGAAGAAGAGCAAGAAATTATTTCAGCTATTAAAGTTGCAGAGAAAAATACTTCTGGGGAAATTCGTGTACATATTGAGGCATCCACAGAGAAGAATCATGACGAACGAGCGTTAGAGGTGTTTTATCTGCTAGAAATGAATAAAACCAAAGATAAAAATGCGGTATTGATTTATGTTGCGGTAAAAGACAAGAAGTTTGTGATTTGTGGTGATAAAGGAATAAATAAATTAGTTCCTGAAGGATTTTGGACAACAACCAAAGACATAATGCAAAACCATTTTAAGCAAGGAAACTTTAAACAAGGAATTGTGGATGGGATTTTAAAAGCAGGTGAAGAATTAAAAGAGCACTTTCCTTGGCAAATAGACGATGAAGATGAACTTTCTAATGAGATTTCTAAAGGATGAAAAATTTAGTTTTAAATACTCAATATTCAGTGAATTCTAAGTTATTATTTTTAGTCGCTTTTTTATTTTCAATAAGTCTTTTTTCTCAAGGATATCAGATTCCAGAAAAACCGAAGTTTATTCCTGCACTAATAGATAGTATAGGTCTTTTAGAGAAAGCTCAATTCGATAAATTATCTAGAAAACTTGAAATTTATAGCGATTCAACATCTACTGAAATTTTTGTGGCAATTATAAGTACTACAAAAGGTGAAGACATTGCTTATCTAGCCACAAATTGGGGGCATAAATGGGGAATAGGACAAAAAGGAAAAGATAATGGTGTTTTTCTTTTAGTAGCGAAGGATGATAGAAAAGTAACGATTCAATCGGGTTATGGCACGGAGCATGTTCTTACAGATTTCATGTCTCGTAGAATTATTGATCGAGAAATAGCGCCTTCATTTAAGCGAGGTGATTTTTATGAAGGATTAAACAAAGGCACAGACGGAATTTTTAAAGTATTAAATGGCGAGTATAAAAGAGAAAAGAAACAGAATATTCAAGAATTTAATCCAGGATCTTTTATTTTTATAATTATTATCGTTATTGTTTTTATTTTAATTTCAAGAGGAAATAAAAATAATGGCAATGGAGGTAAACGTTTTAGGAGAGGCTCTCTTGCAGATACTATTTTTGATACTATTATTTTGAGTAATGCCGGCAGAGGTAGAGGAGGTTTTGGTAGTTCTTCTGGAGGTGGCTTTGGTAGTTCATCTGGCGGCGGTTTCGGCGGTTTCGGCGGTTTTGGCGGCGGAGGTGGCTTCGGAGGTGGAGGAGCTTCCGGAGGTTGGTAAAACCTAACTTTTTATAAAAATATAATTTTCGAAAATGAAATAAATACGTTCAAATAAATGATAAAACTTTAATTGCTCTTGAAAAAAATCTTTTTTTTACTCAGTGTATTGTGCCTTCTTAGTTGTACTGATTTTGGTGAATTAAAGTTGATTTCAAATTTATCTAAAACTCTAGAAGAAGTTTCGGGAACTGAAGTTGTTTTAAACTCTAAATTAGTTTGGATGTTGAATGATGGAGGTAATAAATCTAAAATCTACGGCGTTTCTAACAAAGGTAAGATTATTAAGGTTATTAAAGTAAATGCAAAAAATAATGATTGGGAAGATTTAACTTCTGATGAAAAAGGAAATCTGTATATAGGTGATTTTGGAAACAATGAAAGCCGCAGAAAAAATCTTGCTATATTGAAAGTGAATGCGAAAGACTTATCAAGTTCTAAAAAAGTTGAGGTGGAAAAAATTAGGTTTTACTATCCTAATCAAACCAATTTTTCACCGAAAAAGAAACAGTTTTTTTTCGATGCTGAATCTTTCTTTTACCACAAAAATTACTTTTATATTTTTACAAAAAGCAGGGTAAAAAGTAAATTTGGTAAAACAGCTTTATATAGAATACCTAACATAAAAGGGAATCACAAAGCAGAATTTATTTCTGATTTCAATGGCTGTGAGGCGATGAATTGTTGGATTACTTCTGCGGATATTTCAAGTGATGGTGAAAAAGTAGCTTTGCTTTCACCTTCATGTGTTTTAATTTTCTCGGAATATAAGAAAGATAATTTTTTATCAGGGAGATTGACAAGAATTCCATTTAACTATAAATCTCAAAAAGAAGGAATTACATTTAAAGGCAATAACATATTATTAGTAACCGATGAAAAGTCACATGGTGTTGGAGGTGGTTTTTATGAGTTAAAAATAAATTAGAGGCAAAATTTATAGATTAATAATGCCCAACCAATAATTAAGAACAAACCACCCAAAGGAGTAATTGGACCTAAAATTTTTATTTTTTTATTATTTGCGGAAGAAATAACCAACCCATAAATAGAAAAGGAAAAAAGAATTATACCCGTTATAAATGCGTAAATAATATAATTATTTATTGTTGTCTTATCATTCAGTTGAAATCCTAAAAGAAGTAAAATAATTGCATGATACATCTGATATTTTACGCCAGTTTCAAAACTTTGTAATTGGTCTTTAGTCAACTTTTTCTTCAATAAATGAGCGCCAAAAGCACCAAAAATTACTGCTGTTAATCCGAAAGTTGCTCCTGAAATTAATGCTATTGTATTCATTTTTTAAAATTTAAATCCTAAGTTTACTGCTATTCTTAATCCTTCATCACTATTAAACGCTGCAATATTCGCGCCCAACATATTTGCGGCGTTAAAAAAAACGCCACCTCCATAAGAGTTTTTCCAACGTTTCGAACTAAATGGGCTTATAGTTAAATTCTGTTCGCCCCAGACTTTACCGAAATCAAATCCACCATAAACACCAATATTTAAAGGAACAAAACTTGTTTTTATTTTACTTAAAAGTAATCTTAGGTCTGTAGATTGATAAAATGAATTTTTACCCGTAAATCGTTGATTTCTATATCCTCTTAAGCCATTTTCATTGCCCCCAATTGTTGCTGCTTGATAAAACTCATAAGAATCTCCATAGTTAAAATGGCCTTTTATTTTTGTTGCAAATACTAATTTATCACTATGAAATAATTTATGATCAAAAGAAATAGCTGGAATTAAATAAGCGAAATTATTATCATTTTTTAGATTTGAAGTATACCCTACTTTTAATTCAGTTTTGATTCCCATTGTGGTAAAGACAGGATTGTCTGCATTTTCAAATTGGTAACTTGCTTCGGTATTTATAAATTTTTGACCTTTAAAAACAGGGTCAAGTGGATTTAGCTCTTGGTTGATAAATCTGCCAGTTGTATTTTCTATTTGATAGTTTTGAATATTTACACCAATTTTAATTTTTGCATCTAAATCTCCTTTCCAGTGAATAAAAGTACCTGCACTAATTTCCTTTATTCTAACTCTATTGTATTCTTTTTTTTCTATTTCATTGGCATTAGGATTTAAAGAACTATTACCCAAACCAAAGTAATTTATGGAAAAGTTAGGGCTCGTAAAAGTTGCT
Organism: Polaribacter sp.; assembly: GCA_029252865.1. Lineage (GTDB taxonomy): Bacteria > Bacteroidota > Bacteroidia > Flavobacteriales > Flavobacteriaceae > Polaribacter. Next base: position 1,987 of record JAQXAP010000071.1, on the reverse strand, counting down.
TTTACACCTAAATTCCAAGTTTTAAAAATATTTGAAAATTCACTTGAATAATTCAGGTCAAATCCGCTAGTTGCAAAATAGTAAGAAGCTTTTAAAATGTGCTGAGAGCTAAATGGATTTTGTTCAAAACCATAGGCAGTATATTTGTTTGAGAGTCCAATTCTTATGCCATCATCTGGATTAAAACCAATACTAGGTGATATAACAAACTGATTATTTTTTAATTTCTTGTAATTGTAAACATTTGTTTCATAATTATCGGTTAATTTTTTGTTTCCTTTATTGGTTATAAATGTATTCTTCTTCGATTTAAAATCATAAATATTCAATTGTTTACCATTTACTATGTTATAAGAATCATTATTTTGCCCTCCAATAATTCTAATTTTTATCAAATGAGTTCCGCTACCTTTTACAACAAATGTATCACTAGCATCTAAACCATAAATCCAAATTTCTTTGGTTGTAGATTTGTTATATGTTCGTTCATGAAAAATAATTTTCTTTTCACCTTTTTTAGTGCGGTATGCAGTCACTTTAGTTTTTCCGTTTGGTAATCGTTCAATATCAAACCAGTCCTCTTTATCGGTTCCTCTTATTACTTGAGATTTATTTAGATGATAAAAATAGGAGTCAGAAATTTTCTGTAAATTTTTTCTTCTCCCTTGTAATTTTGTTTTTATTTCTGATATTGTTTTATCTTTTACTTCTTCAGGGAAATTTAAAAAGGCTTCATCAATTATAGTGTTGGTAATATTGGTAGTAATTATTTTTACTTGTTCATCCCAATCTTTTTTACTTGACTTAGAAATCAATGTCATATCCAAAGGGTATGGCTCTAGGTTAAACCATTTAGGGCTTTTGAGGTCTTCACTATATGATTTCATTAATCTTAAAGTTGGTATTATGTTTGTAGCTATATTTAATAAAGCTCCATCACCAAAAATAGAAAAGGCTTGATCTCTATCTCTCGGTATTGGTCTATAAATTGTTTGTTTTTCTGTTTTAAAAACAGCCCATCTCCATTGGTCTTCATGCCTATCCCAATCACCAATAAGCATATCGAATAAACGTGCTTTTATATATGCTTTTTCGTCTAAAATATGATTTTCGTTTTTATTTAAATTATTTAATAAGTCATCTGTACTTATTATTTTATCTGCAAAGCCAAAACTTGGTTTATCTCCATGACCAGAAGCTGCTCGTTCTTCAATCATGTATAATTCGTTTCCAAATTCAGAATTAAAATGGTCTAAACTTTTCTGTTTAGGGACATAATATAAAACAGGGTTTGTGTGATAGAGACTAATAGCATCAGATAATTTACCAATGGTAAAAGGTGCGAACGGATGTGAACCTGTAAATACATCATTTAATAAATGTTCTGTTTTGGTATCCTCAAACTGTCCTTCAATATATTGATCTTTAAATGCGACCGCTTGTAAATATTGCACTGCATTTTTACGCAATGCACGCATTACATATTCTCGTCCTTTTTTATCACGTAGCCTTAATGATTTAGATTGATGGCCACCGCCTTTTCTAACAGGTGTTAAGCCTCCAAACAATGTGTCTAAATTTACAGTTGGTGCATTTACTTCCGTTCCAAAATATTTGCGATAACGTTCTCCCCACAAAAAGCGGTAAACGCCACTTTTTGTGATTTCTTCTTTGGTATAAATTGATGCCTTTTTCTCAGTAATTCTATTTTTAGGAAAAGCTGTAAAACGCTTTTTGTCATTCACTTTGAATATTTCTGTTTGATAAACCATCTTGTTATCTTTTACGGTGTAAAAATAAACATTTGATGAACCGTCTTTGTAAATTTCTAATTTAGCAAAACCTTGCTCTCCATAGGTGAATTTTGAGTTTTTACTAAGTTTAGTTGGGGTTGTTTTTGAGCCAGAACCACTGACTATTTGAGGAAGATTGTCTTGTACAATATATTGTAAGTTGTGATCATGACCAGAAACAAAAATGGTTTTAT
>JAQXAP010000056.1 GCA_029252865.1 Polaribacter sp. | reverse complement strand
GCCGATTTTTCACGTTTTAAGGCACGTTTTAATATTTCTATCTGATCTTGACTCATTAATTTTGATTAACAGTAAACCTTACCTCAGATCCATCCTCCTTAATTTTATCTAAAAAAATAGTAGCAGAGCTATTAAAATACTCAAAAGTTTTATTCATTAAACCTAATCCAAAATGGTGCATTGCTCTGCTGGATTTATATACCATTGTTATAGAATTTTCTGTTTTATTTTCTACAATAAAAGTAGGCAACTCTGCATCAGGATAAATTTTAAGGACTTCTACATGTATATGATTTTCAATAGAAGCTAACATTTCTATTGCATCGTTATATGTAGATAAAAGGTCGGGGTAACTTGTTTCTATTACAGAAAAAAAATGTTCTCCATATACCAATAATAGGTCATCTGACGATATACCTGTATTTCTGCTCAAATTTGATAGTAGTTGTAACATTTCTGAAAAACTATAAGTACCAACAGATGTATAAACTCCTTTTGATTCAAGATTTGATTGATAAATGATTTTATCTACCATTTCTAAGCCAAACTTATTTTCTACTAAATCTAAAAACTCCGTAAAAACAATTCCTTTCATTTAAACTTTTTGTAATTCATTCATACCCCAATATACCAAAATATCTTTGATTTTTTCCACATAATCGTCATATTTTAAAGGTTTTAGAACATATCCTGAAACCCCTATCCGATAACATTCCAATAAATCCTTTTGATTATCTGATGTTGTTAATATGATAATAGGAATGTGTTTAAATTGATCCTTTTCTTTTATAACTGTTAGAAATTCTACACCACTCATTTTTGGCATATTTAAGTCCAATAAGATAATATCAGGAAACTTGCTTTTATCTTCTAAAATTTTTAATGCTTCTTCTCCATTTTTAGCCACATGTATTGTATGATCAAATTTTAATAAAGAAATTGTTCTCTTCATTTTCATAATCTCAATCAAATTATCTTCTATTAGCAATACTTTTAATTTTTCTTTCATGAGTCAAATTTATAATATTTCATATAATTTTAAAAAAAATTAACATCAACGACATAAATCATATGCTCAATAAATATTAAGTATCGTTCAAATGCATAATTTATTAGATTAATGTATTTATATAAAATAAAAAAACCCAACTTAAGAGTTGGAGTTTTTAAAAAACAAATACTATTTTATTTTTTTACGGATTTTACAATAGCTAAAGCTGATCTTACATCTTTTTCTAATTTTACATAATCTTGGTTAGCTATAATTTCTTTTGAAATCAATTTAGATCCCATTCCAACGCAAGTAACACCTGCATCAAACCAACCTCTTAAGTTTTCTTCAGTTGGCGCAACGCCACCTGTAGGCATAACACTTGTCCACGGTTGTGGCCCTTTAACTCCTTTTACAAATTGTGGTCCATAAATGTCACCAGGAAATAATTTTACGATCTCACATCCCAGCTCCTCAGCTCTCGTTATTTCTGTTAATGTTCCACAACCAGGAGACCATAAAACTTTTTTACGGTTACAAGCAATTGCAATGTCTTCTCGTAAAACCGGAGTTACAATAAAATTTGCCCCTAAAGCCATATATAATGAAGCCGCACCAGCATCAGTCACAGAACCAACCCCCATTATCATTCCAGGCAATTCAGTAATAGCATATTTTGTTAACTCACCAAAAACCTCGTGGGCAAAATCTCCACGAGCTGTAAACTCCATTAAACGAGCTCCACCGTCATAACATGCTTTTAATACTTTTTTACTTAATTCTATATCATTATGAAAAAACAAAGGAATCATTCCTGTTTCTTTCATTACTTGAGCTACTTCTAATCTTGAAAATTGTGCCATTTTATAAATATTTTTAATTGTGTATTTCTTGAATTAACTTATGTGTTACTTTATTTAGTTTATTGGTTTAACTCCAATTTAATATTTTTTTGAAATCATATGCTTCTGGATTAGGTAAATATTTTTTTGCATCCTCGAAATCCTTTTCTTTAATGTAAAAAAGGTTTTTTATAAATAGTTGCGCCATGTCAGAATTAATGTTGACTAATCTCGGTGGAATTTTCCCTTCATTGTCTTCAAAATCTTTTAAATATAGCGGCATTATATCACCATTTGAATTTGCACTTACTATACATCCAGAAACTCCTTGATCATATAATTTCTTGACACCAATACCGAGTAATGTGCATAAGGTTAAATCGAAAGCAATTGGTTTACAACACCTCAATTCATATCCCAATTCTACGGGTCTTGACTTAATATCTAACCCTAGTTCTTTTAATTTAACTTGTAACAAATAGTTAAATATATGTGACTTGCTAACATTACCTAGTTCAGGATGTCCATGATCATCATAGGTGAAATTTATTCCAGAATTAATAATTTCTTCTTCTTTCATAAAATGGAAAACACCCTCACTTACCAGAGCAACACCATATTCAATCCCTTGAATTTTACATTTAACAATCGAAGATATAATCATATTAATTATTTTTTCGAATGTTATATTTGTTTTATCAAACATTTCTGGAATAATCATCATTTGATAATGACAAGCAGAAGCAATTCCGAAAGCTAAATGTCCAGCAGAACGACCCATTGCGGCAACTACAAACCAGTTTTCACTTGTTCTAGCATCTTCGTAAATTGTATTTCCTATGCGTACACCTTCGTCTTTAGCTGTATGAAAACCAAAAGTTGGATTTCTGTCTGGTAAAGGTAAATCGTTATCTATAGTTTTTGGAACGTGAATATGTGCAATATCCAAATTCTTACTATTAACATATTTAGTTAATCTGTTGGCGGTTGAAGCTGTGTCATCCCCACCAATAGTAACTAATAATTTTACATTGTGTTTTTTAAAAAAATCAGATTTAAAATCACTGTCCTCTGGTTTAAATCTGCTCATAATTAAAGTTGAACCCCCAAGACTAAAAATACGATCTGCACGATGAAAATCAAAAAAAACTAGAGATGGATCGTCAGAAAGCAATCCTTTGTAACCATGATGCACACCTATAACGTTAAACCCATCTTTTAAAAAAGTTTTGGCGAGTGTACTTATAACGGTATTTATACCTGGAGCTGGTCCACCGCCACAAATAATTGCAATAGATTTTCCCATGTTATTTTTAATGATTTTAAAGTTCCACTTATAAACTTAGAAACCTACAAAACTTCAACTAAATTAAGTTTAGCTTTAAATCCTGTAGGTTAATGTATAAACTTTATGTATTATCTAGCAACTCTACCAGATGAATCACCCCCCATTAGTTTCTCAACCTCAGCAACCGTTGCTAAGTTAGCGTCACCTTTAATAGTATGTTTTAAACAAGACGCTGCTACCGCAAAGTCTAAAGCATTTTGATCATCTTCTGGGTATTTTAATAATCCATAGATTAAACCTCCCATAAATGAATCTCCACCACCTACTCTATCTACGATATCTGTAATTTGGTATTGACGAGTCTGTAACATTTCTTTACCATCATATAAAACTCCTGCCCAAGTATTGTGAGAAGCAGAGATAGAACCTCTTAATGTAGTAATTACTTTTTTAGCTCTTGGAAACTTCTCCATCATTTGCTCGCAAACTGATAAGAAAGCTTCTGCCTTAACATCATGTCCTGCCGTTTGAACAGCGGCTCCTGCTGGTTTAATACCAAAGTGCATTTCTGCATCTTCTTCATTTCCTAAAACAACATCACAGTAAGATGTTAATTCTGTCATTACAGCCTCTCTGTGCGAATTATCACAGTAATTCCATAATTTTGCTCGGTAGTTTAAATCAGTAGAAATCGTAATACCTTTGGCACTTGCTGCCTTCACTGCTTCTAGACAAACATCAGCAGAACCTTGCGAAATTGCAGGTGTAATACCAGTCCAGTGAAACCACTCACATCCTTCAAAAACTGCATCCCAGTCAATCATTCCTGATTCAATTTCAGCAATAGCAGAATGTGCTCTATCGTAAACAACCTTAGATCCTCTGGATACTGCACCAGTTTCTAAGAAGTAGATACCTAAACGATCACCACCATAAACAATTTTGTCCACGCCAACACCTCTTTTACGCATTTCCATCATTGCACAATCACCAATATCATTTTTTGGTAAACGTGTTACGAAATCTACATCTACTCCGTAATTTGCTAATGAAACTGCTACATTAGATTCTCCACCACCATAGATAGCATCAAAACTATTTGCTTGTGAAAATCTTAAAAATCCTTGAGGAGCTAATCTTAACATGATTTCTCCAAATGTTACTACTTTTGCCATTTTTAATTTTTATTAAATATTTTAGTTAACCGCTTAAACGTTTAAGCACTTTGATAAAATAAAATCAAAACAACATATTTATAATATAGTTTTGATTATTATGAAATATCGCGTTACATTTGTTATAACGTTTAAGCAAAGATATAAAAAATATTATTATCAAAAAGAAAACCACTATAAAAGATATTGCTAATGTTTTAAACATCTCTCCAGCAGCTGTTTCTAAAGCATTGCATAACGATGCTAGAATTAGCGATAAGACCAAGAAAGCCGTTAGACAGGTTGCAAAAAACTTAAATTATCAACCAAATCATCTAGCTAGCGCACTTAGAAGTGGAAAAAGTAAGCTAGTTGGTGTAATTGTACCAAGAACGAATAGTAACTTTTTTTCTTCTGTTATTCAAAACTTAGAAGAAGTGTTAAATAAAGACGGCTACAATATTGTTATTACACAATCTAACGAGTCTTTCAAAAAGGAATGCGATAGTATTGATACTCTATTGTACACTCAAGTTGATGGAATTATAGCCTCTATGGCAAACCAAACTGTTGATTTAAAGTATTATGAAAAAGTAAAATCTGCAGGAATTCCCTTGATTTTATTTGATCGTGGAGAAAATGATTTAAACGTAGATTATATTGGAATTGATGATTACAACAGCAGTCATATAATAGTAAAACATCTTGTAGAGCAAGGTTGTAAAAGAATTGCTCATATCGGAGGATATAAACGTACTAGAATCTTTAATAATAGAATTAAAGGATATATAGATGCATTGAAAAAACATAATTTACCACTTAGCGATGAGTTATTAATAGAAAGCAACTTAAGTACTATTGACGGAAGAGAAAAAATGCTTCAATTACTTTCTTTAGAGGATAGACCCGATGCAGTTTATGTTGCAGGAGATTATGCTGCTCTCGGTGCATTGCAGATTTTGAATGAAAAAAAGATTAAAGTTCCAGAAGAAATTGCTTTAGTTGGTTTTGGGAATGAACCCTTTAGCTCAATGGTAACTCCAAGTATTACCTCTATTGAACAGCACAGTGAAGAAATTGGAAAACAAGCTGCCTATGTGTTTTTAGAGCACATTAAAAAAGATGTTGTAAAACAAACACTGACTAAAAAAATATTAGACGTAGATCTTTTAATAAGAGATTCCTCGAACAAAAAGAAGTTTTAATTTATTCTTT
>JAQXAP010000043.1 GCA_029252865.1 Polaribacter sp. | reverse complement strand
TTTTTTACTCCTTTTCTTAGCGGCTGCAAACATACAAACTATTTCTAATCTGACAATAAAAAAATGAAAATAAATTAACTTTTTTTACAACTTAAAAAAATGATCTTTTTCCGAAAATTTCGGACTGCAAATATAAACCTTTTTTTAACTAGTATCCAAATTAAAATATAATTTAATTTTTAGCAAATCTTTACATCTACAACTCAATGAAACAACCCATTTTAACACCATGGAAAATCTATCAATAAACTAAACCAACTAATCATATTTTAACTTAACATATAAAACCTCTTTTAATATCACAAACCCTTTTCTTAATCAATCCTTAATGACAAATAAACATATTGCTCATTATACTCTGTGACATTATATTATTTTGTGAGCTCTAAATAATTATTTTTCAATAGATCCTTTAGATTATTCATGCAAACATTTTTTTTAATAAAGAATTCCAAAATAAATTAAGAGTTAAAAAAAAATCAATTATTATTTTTACGTTTTTTCTTTTTTCGAATCTTAGCGAACATCAATTTATAATCTTCTACATCTATCACTGCTTTTCTTACTGCTATAATTTCATTAAAATTAAAAGTTAATTTTGATGCTTGAACTTTTAGCTTATCGTCTTGGAAAGCTCGTTGTAAAACATCCTCTATCAAAAAGTCCTCATTATCTGATTCTGGATGGTACTCTGTTTTTAAGGAAAGATTGAAAACATTTGCAGTTGTATTATACCAAAAAGCTTTCCAACCACTTCTTAAAACCTTGATGTTTTGAAATGCTGTTTCACCCGTTTGACGATGAATCAGTTTAATTAAGATTCTACCCTCTGTGGTTGTCATCTTTTTAATTTGATCTGTAAACTCACCTTCTATAAAGTTTTGAACTAACTTCGTATACTTTCTTCGCTTACTTTTTGATTTTATTTTCTCTAGTCTTACATTTAATGAATCTAATCTTTTTGAGGCAATTTGAGCGAATGGATAAGCTTTGTAAACTTTTCTGCGAAACCATAAATAATAACGAATATCATTTCTAGATTTAAACTTTTGTTTTGGAAGTAGTGAAAACTCATTAAGTTCTACTGTTAAAGTATCTCCAGGGTTAACAAAAACATAATCTGCAATGTTATACTGCAAAGAATCTAATTCCTTTTTTTGAGAAAAAGATATTGCAGAAATTAATACTAAATATATACCGAGAAGTTTTTTCAAATTTTTATTTAATTTACCAAATCAGCAGAATACAAAAACATAGTCTTATTAGTTTGTGTTAATGTCTACAAATTAAAGTCAAAAGCTATTTTTTAACTAATTTTATCTATAAAATCTTGTTCAGAAATAATCTCTAATCCTAAATCTTGTGCTTTTGTTAATTTTGATGGCCCCATATTATCTCCTGCAACAATAAAATTTGTCTTTTTAGAAATGGATGAACTTACTTTTCCTCCGTTATCTTCTATTGCTTTTTTTAGTTCGGTTCTACTGAGTTGATGAAAAACGCCGGAAACTACAAATATTTGTCCTTTTAATAAATCAGTTTGATTTTCTAGACTTTCTGCAGAAACCTCTAATTGCAAACCAGACGCACTTAGACGATTTATTAGTTGAATATTTTCTTGATTGGAGGAAAATTCTAAAATACTTTGTGCTATTCTATCACCTATTTCATCAACAGCAATTAATGCTTCTAAATCTGCAACCATCAAATTGTCTATAGACTTAAAACTCTTGACTAATTTTTTAGCAACTGTTTCACCTACAAAACGAATTCCTAGAGCAAATAATACTTTTTCAAATGGAATTTCCTTTGATTTTAGAATTCCATCAATCATGTTTTGAGCAGACTTTTTTGCCATTCTCTCTAATGGAATTATTTGCTCTACACTTAAATCGTATAAATCTGCATAGTTTTGTATCAGTCCATGTTTACGCAATAAATCTACAGTTTCTCCTCCTAAACCATCAATATCCATTGCTTTTCTACTAATGAAGTGTTGAATTCTTCCTGTAATCTGTGGTGCACAACCGAACTCGTTAAGGCAATAATGTTTAGCATCGCCTTCTGTTCTTGACAATAGCGTATTGCATTCAGGGCAATTTGTAGCATATATTGTAGCTTCTGAATCCCCTGGACGTTTCGTAAAATCTACTGCAATAATTTTTGGAATTATTTCCCCTCCTTTTTCTACAAAAACGGTATCTTTTAGTCTAATATCTAATTTTTTAATTTGATCTGCGTTATGAAGCGAAGCTCTTTTAACAGTTGTACCTGCTAATTGGACAGGTTCTAAATTTGCAACTGGAGTTATTGCTCCCGTTCTGCCAACTTGATACGTAATTTCATGCAATACTGTTGAAACCTGTTCTGCTTTAAATTTGTAAGCAATTGCCCATCTAGGAGCTTTTGCTGTATATCCTAATTCTTCTTGTTGTTGTAAATTGTTAACTTTTATCACAACTCCATCTGTTTCGTATGGTAAATCATGACGTTTAGTCTCCCAAATATTTACAAAATCGAAAACTTCGTCTATTGATTTTGCTAAAGAAATTGTCCTTGGAACTTTAAATCCAACTTTTCTTGCATTTTCTAGACTCTCAAAATGTGTTTTATATTTACGTTCTTCAGTAACTACTTGATACAAGAAACAATCTAAAGGTCGTTTTGCCACTTCTGAACTATCCTGTAATTTTAAACTTCCACTCGCAGTGTTTCTTGGATTTCTATACTCTTCTTCTCCATTTAAAACACGCTCTTCATTCATTTTATTAAATCCGTCTATTGGTAAAATGATTTCTCCTCGCATTTCAAAATTGGAAACAAAGTCCTCTTTGGGTGTTAAAGGAATAGAAAGAATTGTCTTAATATTTGAAGTAACATTATCTCCTTGAAAACCGTCTCCTCGTGTTACAGCCTTTACAAAATTTCCATTTTCATAAGTTAAATTAATAGAAGCACCATCGAATTTTAGCTCACAAGTATATTCTGTTTCTGTAGTGCCTAATAATTTTTGAACTCGTTTTTCCCAATCGATCAAATCTTCTTTAGAGTATGAGTTATCTAAAGAATACATTCTATTTTTATGAGTAATTGTTTCAAAATTTTTAGTAATAGTTCCCCCCACTCTTTGTGATGGTGAGTTTGCATCGAAAAAAGTTGGATTCTCTTTTTCTAGTTTTTCTAACTCTTTTAGTTTTATATCAAAATCAAAATCTGAAATAGTTGCTTTATCTAAAACGTAATAGTTATAATTATGCGTATTTAACTCATTACGTAGTAATTGTATTTTTTGTTGGATTGTCATTTAAAGATATAGTTTGCTTTTTAATATGAAACACATCAGAACAGTTTCAAAAATAAGATATTAAATGCACACTAAATAAGTTAAATTAAATTTATAAGGTCGCTGATAAAATACCTCAGCCAAAAACTTGTTTTAAAGCTTAAATAAATAACCTGAAAGAAAAAATGGCCAACAAAAAATAAAACCCAAAACAAAAAACGTTTTGGGTTTTCGAGAATAACGATAGAATATTTTTTAACCTAATTTTCATCAGGAATCGTTCAACGCTAAATTTAAAATACTTTAAAATTAAACTTTGTTAATAATATGTATACCTTCTTACTTTTGCAATGTGCTTTGCTAAACGCATAACTTGATGAGAATAACCATATTCATTATCATACCAAATATAAATCACGATAGTTTCTTTGTCGGTTATTGTTGCTTTACTATCGAAAATTGATGGTGCAGTTGAACCAATTATATCTGAAGAAACTAATTCATTATCTAAAGAATATTTAATTTGCTCTACTAAATCTCCTTCTAGAGCATATTTTTTTATAATTGAATTTACACGCTCTCGAGAAACAATTGTTCTAAGTTGTAAGTTTAAAATGGCCAAAGACCCGTTTGGTACAGGAACTCTGATTGCATTTGATGTTAATTTATCTTTTAAAACTGGGATTGCTTTGGCAACAGCAGATCCTGCGCCAGTTTCTGTAATCACCATATTTAGAGCAGCTGCTCTCCCTCTTCTATATTTACTGTGCATATTATCTACCAAATTTTGGTCGTTTGTATATGCATGAATTGTTTCTAAATGCCCTTTTTTGATTCCAAAATTATCTTCTAAAACTTTTAAAATTGGTGTAATGGCATTGGTTGTGCAAGATGCAGCTGAAAACACATCTACATCATCAAGATTATGTTGTTTATGGTTAACTCCATGAACAATATTGGGAATTCCTTTACCAGGAGCTGTTAATAAAACTTTACTGGCCCCTTTTGCTTTTAAATGTCTGCTTAGCGCAATATTATCTCGAAAAACACCTGTATTATCTATTATTAATGCATCATTAATTCCAAATTGAATGTAGTCGATATTTTCTGGTTGTTTAGCAGAAATCATATAAACTGTTGTTCCATTTATTATTAAAGCATTATTTTCAACATCTGTTTCTACGGTTCCTAAAAAATCTCCGTGCACAGAATCTATACTTAAAAGAGAAGCTCTTTTTTCTAAAACAGTTTGATTAATTTCACCACGGGTTACAATCGCTCTTAAGCGCAATTGAGAACCTTTACCCATTTTTGACATTAATTCTCTCGCTAATAAACGACCAATTCTACCAAAACCATATAAAACAACATCTTTTGGTTGAATGTTTACTGACTCTGTTGCTCCTTTCAACTTGTTTTTTACAAAAGCAACCTTATCTGATCCTTTTTCATTATTCAGATAACATTCATATGCTAGTTTACCAATATCTAATTTAGCGGATGGTAAGTCTATTTGCCGAATTGCTTTTGCAACATCTAACGCGTCATGAATGGAAATTGGTTTACTCACAAATTCTTTTGCATAGTTTATTAAGTTTAAAACTTCATTTGCTCTTTTATCTATTAAGGGGTTTCTAAACAAAACTAGTTCTATCGATTTATCATACCATAAATCATTTACAATAGTTATAAATTCTACAGTATCCCTTCTTGTTTTAGCTTGGGATAAAACTTCTTCTTCGTAATTCAAGATTTTTGCCATAGTTCTTAAAATAAATTTAAAAAATTTCAACAAAAATATCTATTTTTTCTAAAACACGAAATCGATTTCGTTAAGTTTTCGTAAATAAAAAAATCCTGATATTTTATCAGGATTGTAAGAGAAAAAATTTAATTAATTAAAAACGAAATCTCTCCTTTTCACCTCTTAAGTTTATCATTTCTATAATATTATAAGAGTATCTATTGCTAGATAATGAGTCAATTAATTCTGCTGTATCACTTGCATTATTAACTTTTGTATCATTTATTTTTGTGATTATGAAACCACTTAAGTCATTTCGACTATCACTAGAATTAACAATTTTCACACCATTTTCGATACTTTTAGCCTTCAACTCTTTTTTTGATAAATCTTTTAACTCCCAACCAAAAGATTTAGCCAAAATCAACTTTATTTTTTTTCCTAGTTTTATCTTTTTAATAATAACCTCGCCATCTCTATCCAAGGTTACATTAACAAAATCTCCTGGTCTTTTAGCAGTTAATTGACCTCTTAAGTCAGAGAATTTAGAAATCTTTACATCATTAATTTTCTTTATAATATCTCCAGATTTTAAGCCTCCTTTCTTCGCACCTCCCTGATCATTTACTGCAGCTATTTTAACCCCATCAATATCTGAATCTCTTCCATCAATATTTATTCCCAAGATAGCCTCCTGTACTACACCATACTCAAGTAAATCATCTATTATTTTTTTGGCAATATTTGATGGCACTGCAAAAGAATACCCAACAAAAGAACCTGTTTTTGATGAGATAGCTGTATTAATTCCTACTAATTCACCACGTGTATTTACTAACGCGCCCCCACTATTTCCCGGGTTTACAGCAGCGTCTGTTTGAATAAAAGAATCTATTGCTGAATTACCTTCTAAATCTCTTCCTTTTGCACTAACAATACCTGCTGTAACGGTAGAGGTTAAATTATAAGGATTCCCAACAGCTAAAACCCATTCTCCAATTTTAATCGTATCAGAATTTGCAAACGGAATATATGGCAAATCTATCTCAGAATCAATTTTTAACAAGGCGATGTCATTGTCTTTATCGGCGCCAATTATCTCTGCTTTGTATTTTTGTCTGTTATTTAAAGTAATCTCAATTTCTGTCGCACCCTCAATTACATGATTGTTAGTTACAATATAACCATCCTGAGAAATAATTACGCCACTTCCTGTACCAACTTGTTCAAATTTTCTTCCATTACTTCTATTTCCAAAAAATATATCAGCAGGACTAGATTGTGTTCTAATCGATATATTTTTAACATGCACTACAGCATTAACCGTATTACCAGCTGCAATTGTAAAGTCGACAGAGTTTGAAACTAAATTGGCTTTATTTAATGCAGGATTGTAATTTGCTGTAATAGTTTGTATTGGTTTAGAAATCGTTTTTTCTACAACTACTTCCTTTTTAAAAAGCATTTTATAACCACTTAGAGCAATAATTCCTCCTAAGATTGCAATTCCTAATAATTCTAAAATTTTCTTCATATCATTAAATTTCATGTCTCAAATGTACAATTTTAACAATTTTAAAAATTCTGTTTAACTTCATTTTAACTCACTTTAACCCGTTTTTAACATTCTTTTTATCCTCATTAAATAACTATATTTGTTGTAATGAATTTAGAATTTTACAAATACCAAGGAACAGGAAATGATTTTATTATGATCGATAATAGATCAAAAAAGTTCCCCAAAAAAAATATTGCTTTGATTACGAAACTTTGTAATCGAAATTTTGGTATCGGCGCAGACGGTGTTATTTTAGTTGAAAATGACTCAACTTTTGATTTCAAAATGATTTACTTTAATGCCGACGGAAGCCAGACTTTCTGTGGAAACGGAGGACGATGTACCGTAGCTTTTGCTAAGTATTTAGAAATCATAAACACTGAAACAAATTTTATTGCTTTTGATGGAAAACACTTAGCAACGATACAAAATGGAATTGTCTCTTTAAAAATGATAGATGTTGATTGTATTGAAATAAAAAATAATGCTGTTTATGCATATACAGGTACTCAACATCATGTCGAATTGGTTGATGATTTAAAGAACTTTCCTGTCCTTGAAAAGGGGAGAGAAATAAGATATTCATACAATGAACCCGGAAGTAATGTAAATTTTACTGAGCAAATAAACGATTCAACCTTTAGAGTTAGAACTTATGAAAAAGGCGTTGAGAACGAAACCTTAGCTTGTGGAACAGGTGTAACCGCAGTCGCTATTGCAATGCACAAAACAGGGAAAACAAAAAATAATTCCATTTCATTACCTGTAGAGGGTGGAAATTTAGAAGTTTCATTCATTGAAGAAAATGGAATTTATAAAAATGTATTTTTAAAAGGACCTGCCACTTTTGTTTTTAGAGGTAATATAAAAATCTAATGAATACACTTTTAGGTGAAAAAATAAATTTACGCGCTTTAGAGCCAGAGGACTTAGAGTTTCTATACCAAATAGAAAACAATGAATCTTTTTGGGAAGTAAGTCATACAAAAACACCCTTTTCTAAGTATATTTTAAAACAATATTTGGAGAATGCACACTTAGATATTTTTGAAGCAAAACAATTGCGTTTGTTAATTGAAGAAAAATCAACAAAAAAACAAATAGGACTGATTGATTTGTTTGATTTTAACCCATCTCATAAAAGAGCAGGAGTTGGTATCTTAATACATCCAAAGTTTCAACAGAATGGCTTCGCGTCTGAGGCGATCTCACTTTTAATCAATTATTCTTTTTCTATATTAGACTTGCATCAACTATTTGCAAATATAACTTCAGACAATACTAAAAGTATTTCTCTTTTTAAAAAGTATAATTTCAAAGAAGTCGGCATAAAAAAAGATTGGATTTTATCGCAAGGAAAATTTAAAGATGAAATTTTGTTTCAGTTGATAAAACATTAATTTTGTAATTCTCATAAAATCTGAAATACTTTGGGTAAAAAAACTATATACGCAGTTACAGCTATTATTATCATAATTTGTGCAATTATTGGATACAATTATTACAATAAAATATTTGGCAAAGCGATTACAAAAAAAACAGAACTTTATGTAAAATCTTCTGATAGCTTAAACGACATAAAAGATAATATTGCAGATTACACTAAACACTCTAATACTTTTCTATTAGTTGCCGCGCAGAAAAAATTTACAATTCCTAAACCCGGCAGATATATCTTAAAAAAAGGCATGTCTAATAATGATATTGTTAACTTATTAAGAAGCGGTAATCAGGCTCCGATAAACGTATCTTTTAACAACCAAGATACTTTAGAAAAACTAGCTGGTAGAATTGCACAACAATTAGAAATAGATTCAATTTCTCTTTTAAAAAGTTTTCAAAATAAAGATTTCTTATCAAAAAATAATTTGACTGAAAAATCTGTGTTACAAATTTTTATTCCCAATAGCTACCAATTCTATTGGACTACATCTGCTGAAAATTTTAGAAATAAGATTTTTAAAGAATACAATCGATTTTGGAACCAGAATCGATTAAAAAAAGCGAAAGCTTTAAATTTATCAAAAAGTGAAGTGATAACCTTAGCTTCCATCGTACAAAAAGAAACTGCAAAAAAAGAAGAGAGGCCAATAGTTGCAGGCTTATACCTTAATAGATTAAGAAAAGGGTGGCCTTTACAAGCAGATCCAACAATTATATACTGTATTAAGCAAAATAAAGGTCAGGATTATGTCGTAAAAAGAGTATTGACTGCCGATTTAAAAATTAAATCACCCTACAATACATATAAAAATAAAGGATTACCTCCAACTCTTATAGGAATGCCAGATATTTCTGCGATTGAAGGGGTTTTAAATGCTCAAAAGCACAACTACTTCTACATGTGTGCAAATGTTGATAAATTAGGATATCATGCATTTGCAAAATCACTATCGCAACATAACAGAAATGCAGCAAAATATCATCAATGGATGAACAAACAAAGAGTTCATAGATAATGTTTAAAAAAAATATTTATCTACTCTTACTTTCACTTTCCATTTCGACGGTTGCACAAACATCATTTTATAAAAAAGCTGATACATTAAACACCAAAAGAAGAAATGCGATTGCAATTTCAGCAACTACAATGACTGCAGGCGCGTTAATTGCTTTAAATCAACTTTGGTATAAAGAGTATCCCCGTTCTAATTTTCATTTAAAAAATGACAACAAAGACTGGAAACAAATGGATAAAACTGGACATTTTATGACTTCATATTACCTTGGAAAACTTGGTATGGAAGTTTTAGATTGGGCGGGAGTTTCTGAAAAACACCAAATAATTTATGGGGCAACTTATGGATTTTCTTTCTTAACAGCTGTAGAAATTTTAGACGGATATTCGGATGAATGGGGAGCTTCACCCGGAGATATTGTTGCTAATGCTGCTGGTACAGGTTTGTTAATAGGACAAGAATTACTTTGGAATGAGCAACGAATTACTGTAAAATACTCATTTCATCCAACAGAAATTGCGAAACAAAGACCAAATACTTTGGGTAAAAATTACCTACAACAGACCTTAAAAGACTACAATGGTCAAACTTATTGGCTTTCAGCAAATATCTGGTCTTTTAATAAGGAAAGTTCGTTTCCTAAATGGATTAATATTGCTCTAGGTTATGGTGCTGATCAAATGCTTTATGGAAACTCAAACACAGGAAACGCAATGTTAGAAAATCCTTATAGACAATTCTACCTTAGTTTGGATCTCGATTTGACGAAAATTGAAACAAATTCGGAATTCTTAAAAACTATCTTCTCTGTTATTAACTTTATAAAGATACCAGCCCCAGCCTTAGAAATTAGTAGTAAAGGAGGTCTATCCTTTCATTATCTGTATTTTTAATTAACTTTAACAAACTAACAATCAGTATATTTAATTTTTATTATAAATTTGAACCGCAAAACAGAAATATAGGATTTATCAAAAAAAATTTATTTTTAAGTATCGTATTTTTAGGGTTTATTCATACAACTATTATTGATAAAAAAATAGATACAAACAACAAAATTACTTTTCCAAAATTCATTGATTATAACATACCGTATTTACAAAAAAACTTTGTCGGATTTAAAGAAGCTTTGGCTTTTAAGGAATCTCAAGGAAAATATACTGTAGTGAATACATTAGGATATTTAGGAAAATATCAATTTGGTAGAACAACCTTGCTAAGGTTTAAGATACACAATACTCAAGCATTTTTAAGAAATCCAGAATTACAAGAGAAAGCATTTGTGGCTTTATGCAAAGTAAATAAATGGATTTTAAGAAAAGATATTAAACGATCTGTTGGTAAAACAATAAGCGGGATTAAAATTACTGAATCTGGAATTTTAGCTGCTGCGCATTTAGCTGGAGCCGGAAACGTAAAGAAGTTTTTGAGAAGTAATGGGACTTTTAGATTTTCTGATGCTTATGGGTCATCCATTAAATCATATATAAAGAAATTTGGTGGTTATGATGTTTCTAACATTAAAGCAGATAGAAAAGCTAGTGTCTAAAATTCATTACTAACCTTCATTCTATGCCGCTAATAATAGATTTTGTAAGTTCTTGTGAAAAAAAATCTATTTGTGAATAATAAAAATAGCAGGTTTTTTATGTAAATCTGGTTGTTGAGTTTTCCAATCTTTCACCATCAACGTTTTTATATATTCTGAAGGTAATGTTATATCTGCAGCAATACATAAATTAGTTGTTGGTGTTAATGTGCCCTTTAGATCTGTGAACATTTTTTCATTTCTATAAGGTGTTTCTATAAAAATTTGAGATTGATTTTTATCCTTAGATAGTCTCTCTAAATCTTTAATTGCTTTTTTTCTATCCGATTTATCAATAGGTAAATAACCATTAAACGCAAAATTTTGTCCATTCAAACCAGAACTCATCATCG
Source organism: Polaribacter sp. (assembly GCA_029252865.1). Lineage (GTDB taxonomy): Bacteria > Bacteroidota > Bacteroidia > Flavobacteriales > Flavobacteriaceae > Polaribacter. Next base: position 7,736 of record JAQXAP010000043.1, on the reverse strand, counting down.
CCATAATAATAGAACTTGGCCCAACTAAAGGAATAACTCTAATATTATTTTCGTGCGCTATTTTAACAATACTCGCTCCAGGATCAGCAATTGCGGGAACTCCAGCCTCTGAGAGTAAACCAACATTTACACCTTGTTTACAGACATCTAAATATTTGGAAGTTTCTATATCTTCTGCATATTTATCTAATAACATTAATTGTAAGGATGATTGCGATTTTTTTGGTGAAATTTTTTTTATAAACCTTCTTGCTGATTTTTCATTTTCAACGATATAATAATCAATCTGTTCGATAACTTTTTTGACAGATAAAGGCATTACCTCCAATGGCTCCGTTTCACCTAAAGTTGTTGGTATTAAATAAAGTTTACCATTCATTTTTCTAACGTTATTTTATTAGAAGGTTAACTTTTTAGTTAAATCATCAACATACTTTCTAAACTGCTTATCAGTTTCTGTCAAGTTATCTACAGTTTTACAAGCGTGTAATACAGTTGCATGATCTCTTTGCCCGATCTGATTACCGATACTCGCTAAAGAGGTTTTGGTTAATCTTTTTGCAAAAAACATAGCTAATTGTCTTGCTTGTACAATATGACGTTTACGAGTTTTAGATTGTAGAGTTGCCACATCCATATCAAAATACTTAGATACTTCTTTCTGAATATAATCTATAGAAACTTCTTTCTTTGTGTTCTTAACGAACTTATCTACAATTTGCTGAGCTAATTGTATAGAAAACTCTCTTCTATTAAAAGAAGCTTGAGCAATCATAGATATAATAACACCCTCTAATTCTCTTACATTAGATTTTATGTTTTTTGCGATATATTCCACAATCTCCTCTGGCATTTCTACACCATCTCTGAACAATTTTTTTTGTAGGATAGAGATTCTAGTTTCGTAATCTGGTGCTTGTAATTCAGCCGATAAACCCCATTTAAAACGAGATAATAAACGTTGTTCGATATCTTGCATATCGACAGGAGCTTTATCTGAAGTTAAAATTACTTGTTTCCCGTTTTGGTGTAAATGGTTAAAAATATGAAAAAACACATCTTGAGTTCCTGCTTTACCCGATAAAAATTGCACATCATCAATAATTAATACGTCAATCATTTGATAAAAATGAATGAAATCATTTCTTGTATTCGATTTTACGGAATCAATAAATTGTTGGGTAAATTTTTCTGAAGAAATGTACAAAACTGTTTTATCTGGATATTTATCCTTAATATCAACACCAATGGCATGAGATAAGTGAGTCTTACCCAAACCTACTCCCCCATAAATTAATAATGGATTGAAAGAAGTTCCTCCAGGTTTATTAGCGACTGCCATACCCGCAGAACGCGCTAGTCTATTAGAATCACCCTCTACGAAATTAACAAAATTATAATTAGGGTTTAACTGAGATTCAATCTTAACTTTCTGTAATCCTGGAATTACAAAAGGATTTCTTAACTCTCTTTTATTAGACTCTAGTGGGACTGTAACTTTTTGTGGTTTTAAAGGATCTCTATTAGAACTTGGAATTTTAACAATTTGCGGTCTATTACTGCTGTAATTGTTTTCCATTTTTACATCATAAATCAATTTTGCATCATTACCCAATTGTCTAACTAATGCAACACGTAATAATTTAATATAGTGTTCCTCTAACCATTCATAGAAAAATTTACTAGGCACCTGAATTGTTAACGCTTCTCCTGAAATTTTTACAGGTTTTATTGGCTCGAACCAAGTCTTATAGGCTTGTGGCTTAATATTGTCCTTTATAAAAGTTAAACATTCATTCCAAACAGAATCAGCAGTTATAGTCATTTAATATTAGTTAATTAAGTAAGTTAATAATTAGGTTTAATAGGTGATTCTGCAAACTTCTAAATAGCTAAACAAAAATGTGAATAAAATTCAGTAAAAAAAAATGAATTTGCTATTGATTATTAATTATTTTTTGCGTAAAATACGTAAGAAATAATTTAGAACACTTTGAAAAATTCATTAACACAAACTAGAATTCGATATTCAGAAACCGATCAAATGGGGGTTGTATATCACGGAAATTATGCACAATTTTTTGAGCTAGGACGAACCGAATGGCTTCGTTCTTTGGGGGTATCATACAAAGATATGGAAATAAGCGGAATAATGCTACCTGTAATCTCAATAAACTTTAAATTTTTAAAATCTGCTTTATATGACGACGTTTTAACCATAAAAACTTTTCTAAAGAAAAAGCCTAGTGTAAAGATTGAGTTTGAATATGAAATCGTAAATCAAAATAACGAATTAATTTGCACTGGAAATTCTGTTTTGGCGTTTATGCTGAATAAAACAATGAAACCAACTCGTTGCCCTGATTATTTATTAAAAAATTTGGGTTACTCATGAAATGATATCCACTTTTTTTTAAGCTTTTAATTATTTAATACAGATTTCTGAGTTTTGCCATAATTCAGTAAAATTATTGAAAAGAAAAGAAAAGAAAAGAGTAACTCAAGAATTTTATGAAAATGAACTTAAATGATTCTAGAGTATTTGAAAAAGTCATAAAATGTCTACGTCACTTTTATAACGCGTAAACACAATAATATTTCTACAATTCTAATCTAAAACTTTAATATCAACTTTATACAAGTTATTAAAAATAGTGAAAATAGAATTTGCGATTTTTTTTCTAATAGATATAGTATACTGACAATCCATTTCTAATTTCTGCTCAATAACATCAATCTGTTTCTCTTTGATAATTCTCTGCACAACATTCATTAAATCGTAATTAAAAGTCAATTTATAATGAATATTGATCGTTTTTTCAACCACAACTGACGCTTCTAAAGTAATTTGAGCAGATACTTTGTAAGCAGAGATTAAACCTCCAACACCAAGTTTAGTCCCCCCAAAATAACGGACAGAAACAATTAAAATGTTGGTCACTTCAAAAGATTGAATTTGTCCATAGATTGGTAAACCAGCTGAATTATTTGGTTCACCGTCATCATTTGCTCTAAATCTAATTTTTTCAATCCCTAATTGATATGCATAACAAAAATGACGAGCAGAATGATGTTTCTTTTTGAGTTGTTCTAAACGTACTTTTACATCATCTTCGGATAAAACGGGAAAAGCGTAACCAAAAAACTTACTACCTTTTTCTTTAAAAAGGGTTTCTTCTGATGGCCTTTCGATGGTTTTATATACGTCTGATAACATTACGCAATGGTTACTAATACGATTCCTAAAATTGCTAAAAGAACTCCTATTTTATTTTTAAAACTAAAATGCTCTTTAAATAGAAACAGCCCAACAATTGTAGAAACAATTACAACAGCCACGTTGTTTATTGTAAAAAGCGTTGAACTTTCAAAGCCCTCTGTTTGTAGCGCTTTTATTAAAAACACAATAGAAAAATAATTAGGTACTCCTAAGACAATTCCAGCAATTATATTTTTAAATCCAAAAGATTCTCTTTTTTTTATAGATTTAACCCCTAAAACTAGAATCCCAAAAATAGCTGCAAAACCAAATAAACTTCCAGAAAAAAAGGCAACCTCTTCTTTCGGAACAAAATTTACCTCAACATATTTTAAAGTTGTATCTATAGTTCCTGAACCAAAAAAAAGCAATATCGGAAACAGTAAACCAGCTTTTTTAAAATCACTTTTTTCTTCCTTAACAGACGTCAAATAAACAGCAATTAAGGCTATAATAATTCCTACTATTTTTAAAAAAGTTACAGATTCATTATATAATAAAACACCAAATAAAATAGGAATCACAACAGACATTTTACCTGCTACTGAAGCTACAGAAACCCCGTTATCTTGCGCTGTTTTTGCCATTACAAAAAAGATTGCAACAAACAAAGCTCCCAAAAAAGCTGCTCCGAAAACCCATGGCTGACGATGAATTTCTATGATTGAAATAGTGTTTTCTGATGACGAAAACCCAATTGTTAATGCAACTATGTAATTAATTACAATAGCCTTTAATATGTCTATCTTGTAAATACCAAAATATTTAAAAATAACGAATAGGCCAGTAGCGAAAAGAATGCTTAATAATAAATATAACAAATCTTAAATATGTTTTTTAGTAAATAACTCAGTAATATCTTCTTTTCCTGGAATTAAATTCCAAGTGTGAATACCTAGTTTATTGGCAGCGTCAGTATTTTCTTTTAAATCGTCTACAAATAAGGTTTCGTCGGCAATTAAATTGTTTTCATTTAAAACAAATTCATAAATAGCCGTATCTGGTTTTTTGAAATGTATTTCATGTGATAAATAAAACTGCTCAAAACAACTTTTAAATTCGTTATAAAACTCAGTTCCTAAACTTTTTTTCACAGAAGAAATATGTAAGTCGTTTGTGTTACTCAAAAGAAACAATCTGTATTTTTTGCTTTTAACAAGTTCTTTTAAAAAAACCAACCTTCTTAGAGGAAAATCTAACAATATAGAATTCCAAGCAAAAACCAAGTCTTCCTTAGCCACTTTAAATTTCTTTCTAAAAAATCCTATAAATTCATCAGTAGATATCAAACCTCTTTCATATCGATAGGCAACATCGATCATTTCATCAGTAATTTTAGAAACTCCTAATTTTTCTAATTCGCTATAAGTTGCCTTTTTATCTAAATTGATAAATATATCTCCAAAATCGAAAATGATGTTTTTAATCATTTGTATATATTTTTAAAACATCTGTTTTGATGTTTATCATTTCTTTAATTATACCATTTAAAACAGGAGCCTTTATTCCTTCGTTAAATTCAGTTTCACCAGTAAAAACTAAAGCTTCATCCCATAAATTTTCATTGATAAAAGTTTGTAAAGTTTGCAAGCCGCCTTCAATAATAACAGATTGAATTTGGTGTTTATAAAGAATCTCACAAATCTGAACTCCAATATTTTTAGAATAATCTATTGTTTCAAAAATTAGATCTAAGCTGCTCTTAAAATAAGGTTCTTTCTTTTCTGTTATGAAAATAGTTTTAACACTTTCATCAAAAACAGAAAGATTTTTTTCAATTCTTAAATTTTTATCTAATACAATTCTTACCGGGTTCTCTCCAGACCAACTTCTAACATTTAATTTAGGATTATCGAAAATTACAGTATTAGTGCCAACTAAAATAGCATGCTCCTTACTTCTTAACTTATGAACTAATTGTTGAGAATATTGGTTAGAAATCCAAACAGGTCTCTGATCTTTTTTTGCGAGTGGCGCTATAAATCCGTCTCTTGTTTCTGCCCATTTTAAAATAATATATGGTCTTTTTTTATCTTGAACAGTAAAAAACTTCTTGTGATGTTCTCTACACTCCTTTTCTAAAACGCCAACAATAACATTAATTCCTGCATTTTTCAATCTTTTAATTCCTTTCCCAGCAACCAAAGTATTAGAATCCACACAACCAATAACTACATTTTTTAATTGATGTTTTACAATTAAATCTGCACAAGGAGGCGTTTTCCCAAAATGAGAACAAGGTTCTAACGTGACATAAATGGTAGATTTTTTTAAAAGCGATTTATCTTTTACAGCATTGATTGCATTTACTTCGGCATGGCTCTCACCGTATTTAGAAGTAAAACCTTCGCCAATAATTTTATTATTATGAACAACAACTGCGCCAACGGAAGGGTTTGGACGTGCAAAACCAATTCCATTTTTGGCAATTTGTAAACAACGTTTTATGTAAATTTCGTGACTGATAACTGTAAATTAAAATTTAATTTCCTGAATTTGATCAACAGGGTAAACACTAGAATATCCAAAAACCTTGTATTTTATTTCTCCTTTAAATTGTACTTTAATAGATTTCTTTAAAAAAGAATTTAGCAAACCTCCTAAAATTCCGTTTTTGTTATTTTTAAATACTTTTTTTGCTGGTATTACTACTACTAAAGGCATTGTAAAGTTTTTTCTTGCAGGTACTTTAAATTCTTCTGACGACACTTGTGCAACCTCTGCCCCATTTATAATTACTTTAATTTCATCTGTAGAAATTTTACCACCAACATCATTTGGGTTTGTAAAAAAAGCTTCTGCTTTTAAACGAATTGTATCTCCACTAAAAGAAGCTACTTTTACCTTATCAACCTTTATAAAAGTGGGTTGCTTATTAACGGAGCAGCTACAAATTAAGGTAATTAATAGTACAAAATATAAAATATTTTTCATCTAGAATAATTAAAAATTTAAGTAAATTGCTCTTACAAAAATACAGTATTAAATGACAAATCAAGATTTTATCATTAGAGAAATTCATGCTAAAGACAATAAGCAAATGGCAATTGTAATTAGAGAAGTTCTTTCAGAAATGGGCGCACCAAAAGAAGGAACGGCGTACGAGGATTCTGCAACTGATAAAATGTTTGAAAATTTTATGAAACCAACGTCATTCTATTATGTCTTAGAGTGCCATAGCAAAGTTGTTGGTGGGGCAGGAATTGCCCGATTGGATAATTTTGAAAGTAAAACTTGTGAGCTTCAAAAAATGTACTTTTTACCAATGGCAAGAGGAAAAGGTTTGGGTTCTAAACTGATAAATATTTGTTTAGAAAGAGCAAAAAAGATAAATTATACACATTGTTATTTAGAAACGATGCCTAACATGAATGCGGCAAAAGCTTTATACAAAAAGAGTGGTTTTATAAACCTTGATAAACCAATAGGAAATACAGGACACTATTCTTGTAAAGTTTGGATGCTAAAAAAATTATGACCTTAAAAAATTTTAGAACTTATTTTACGGATACGTTGAAAGAAATTTATCCAAAAACAGAAATAGATACATTCTTTTTTTTATTAATAGAGGAAAAACTTAATTTACGAAGAGTTGATTCTGTAATGCAGCCCGATTTTTTAATTGCTGATGCAATTTTGTCGGAATTAAAAATCATTATAAGAAGACTTCAAGAAGAAGAACCTATTCAGTATATTCTTGGAAATACTGACTTTTATGGATTACCTTTTAAGGTTAATAAAAATACACTAATTCCAAGACCAGAAACAGAAGAGTTAGTAGAATGGGTCATAAAAGAAGTTACAAGATTACAAAGTGACAAAGCTGCTAAACTTGATATCGACGTTATTTCAACAATAAATAAAGAGAAAACGCTGTCTATTTTAGATATTGGCACAGGAACAGGTTGTATTCCCATTTCTCTTGCTAAAAACTTAAGTGATGTAGAAATTTCAGCAATAGATATTTCCTCTAAAGCATTAGAAATTGCGAGACAAAATGCTACCTTAAATAAGGTTGATGTTTCATTTTTAGAAATGGATATTTTAGAAACGAGAGAGTTACCTCAACAATACAACTTAATCGTCTCGAACCCCCCTTATGTGAGAGAATTAGAAAAAGTAGAAATAAGCAATAATGTTTTAGAGAACGAACCTCATTTAGCACTTTTTGTTAAAGATGATAATCCATTAATTTTTTATTCTAAAATTGCCGACTTAGCTAAAAGCAATCTCAAAAAAGACGGACTATTGTTTTTTGAAATCAATCAATATTTGGGAAAAGAAACTGTAGAAATGCTAAAACAAAAAGGTTTCAATATGGTTGAACTTAAAAAAGATTTATTTGGTAATGACAGAATGGTAAAAGCAATTCTATAAAATCATGACTTAAGAACTTATTTTTACTTTCTTAATTTTAAAATCTATTGTCACCATCTAAAAGATCACCAATACCGCCTAAAATACTTCCCTCTCCTTT
>JAQXAP010000183.1 GCA_029252865.1 Polaribacter sp. | reverse complement strand
GTATGATTTGTTAACGCTAAAGGTGTGTCTTGATCTGGTGTTGCACTATAGTCAATTTTTAACTCGTTATTCGCTGTTAATGTAAATAGCACAGAGACAGCGACGTTTCCAGGATATCCTTCTTCTAAATGTTTACTCGTTAAAGTCATTTTTATAGAAGACTCATTTCCTTCAATTATTTCAGTATTCCATATTCTTTTATCAAAACCAACATTACCTCCGTGTAAATTGTTATTACCACAATTTGCAGATAATTCATATTCTTTTCCGTTTAATGAAAATTTTGCATCTTTTATTTGAGAACAATATCTGCCAATAGTACCCCCAAAATAAGGTGAATTATCAACATATTCTTTACTAAAATAACCACCCAGCGTATCAAAACCACAAGCAATATTTTCTAACTCTCCCGTGCTATTAGGAACGCTAATCTCGGTAATTGTAGCTCCATAATTAGTAATTTTAACGGACATGCCATTTGAGTTGTTAATTGTGTATAAATCTATATTTTGATTTTTAAAACTACCAAAAAGTGTTTTGTTGATAATCATAGTTTAGTTTATTTTAGTTTGTTCTTTTATTTTTGTTGAAAAGGGGCCAATTTCTCCCAATCAAAAACAACACCTGTACCTGGTTCATTAGAAGCTACTGCTCTAAAGTCTTCAACAACCAAGGGTCTTGTTGTGTACTCATCTATTGGAAAACTATGAACCTCTAACCATCCTGCATTTGGTTGTGATGATACCAAACTCACATGTAATTCTTGCATACCATGAGAGCACACAGGAATTTCATTTTTTTGAGATAGTTTTGCTGCTTTTAACCAACCGCTAATACCACCACAATTGGAAGCATCAGGTTGAATAAACGACAATTTAGATTGTTCAAATGCATATTCAAATTCATGAATAGTATGTAAATTTTCTCCCATCGCTAAAGGCATTCCTGTCGCTTCAGAGATTTCTGAATATCCCTTATAATTATCAGGTATAGTAGGTTCTTCAAACCAATGAATATTATATCTTTTAAATGCTTTTGCTGCTTGAATCGCTTTTTCAACAGACATAGAATAATTGGCATCAACCATAAACGTTACATCTGGTCCAATAAGTTCTCTCACTGCTTTGATACGATCTATATCTTCCTGTAAATTCTCACGGCCAATTTTAATTTTAACAGCATTAAAACCGTTTGCTAAATACCCCTTAATATTCTTTAAAAGCTTTTCTAAAGGAAACATTAAATCGATTCCTCCACAATATGCTTTACAAGTATTATTTGCTCCACCTGCAACTTTCCATAATGGTAAATTTTGCTTTTTACAGCGAATATCCCAAAGTGCAATATCTACTGCCGAAATTGCAAAAGAAGCAATTCCTCCTCTACCTACATAGTGAATGTGCCATTCTAAAAAATCGTAGATTTCTTCAATATTTGAACCATCTTTACCAATAAGAGCCTTTGTAAAATCGTGTTCTATCATTGCTCTAATAGCGTGACCACCTTTACCGCCCGTATAAGTATAACCAGTTCCTTCACTTCCATCTTCTAAAGTAACTGTTACTGTTACTAATTCAAAATCAAAGTGATCTCCATGCTTGGCATCAGACAATACTTCTGGTAAAGGAACTTTAAATAAACGAACCTCTATATTTGAAATTTTTGTACTCATAAAAATGCTCTTATACGTTATAGTTTACATAAAAAGTTTTCTTTTCTAAATACTGTTCAAAACCGTATTTACCGTCCTCTCCTCCTGTTCCACTTAATTTAAGACCGTTGTGAAAACCTTGATGTTGCTCTCCATGGCCTCTATTAATATAAACTTCTCCATATTCAAGCTCAGAAGTACATTTCATTATTGTACGCACATCTTTTGTAAATACCATTGCTGCTAATCCGAACTCACAATCATTAGCATATTCGATTACCTCGTCAAATTCTTTAAATTTCAAAACAGGTAATATCGGTCCAAAAGATTCTTTGTGTACAATGGTCATGTCTTGAGAAACGTCTGTAAGAATTGTAGGTTCAAACCAATGCCCTTTTTCAAACTGAGCTCCTTCTGGCCTTCCACCTCCATGAGCGATTGTTGCTCCTTCTTTTACAGAAATAGCTACTAAATCTTCCATATTTTTTACTTCACTAGCATTTACTTTAGGACCTAAATCCGTATCATCTAACATGGGGTTCCCTACTTTTAAAGCAGCGACTTTTGCTAAAAACTTATCCATAAAAACCTCGTAGATATCTTCATGTAAATACATACGCTCATTACAGGTACATACTTGTCCACAATTATCAAACTTAGAATGCAATGCTGCATCTACAGCCGCATCAATATTAGCATCTGCAAAAACAATAAACGGAGCTTTTCCTCCTAATTCTAACATTAAACTTGTCAGGTTTTTAGACGCGGTTTCTGCTATTTTTTGACCTACTGGTGTAGATCCAGTCATGGTTACCATTTTTGTAATAGGACTTTCTACTAAAGCATTACCCATAGAACGCCCTGGACCTGTTACTATATTAATTACACCTGCAGGAATCCCTACCTTTTCCGCTAAAAAACCAAGTTCTAAAGTAGCTAAAGGAGTTTCTTCTGTGGGCTTAATAACAATTGTATTACCCGCGACTAAAGCTGGGCCTAATTTACGTCCTGCTAAGGCTAATGGAAAATTCCAAGCGGTAATAGCAACAACCACTCCTTTTGGTACTTTTTGAATCCAAATTTGTTCTCCAGGATTATCCGAAGGAATGATATCTCCCTCTATACGTCTTGCTCCTTCACAAGCATACTCAATAAAAGAAGCAGTAACTGCAACTTCCATCTTAGCTACTTTTAGCAGTTTACCTTGCTCTCTAACTAATAAATTTGCTAAATAATCGCTATTATTTTTTATTTCTTGTGCAAGACTAAATAGCAATTCTGCTCGTTTTCTTGGAGGTGTATTTCTCCATGACTTTTGTGCAGCTTCAGCCGCTTCTAATGCTAATTTTGCATCTTGCTCATTTCCGTTTTGCACTTTACCAACAACTTCCTCTGTTGTTGGATCAAATACTTTATCTAATTCTCCAGAAAGTGCATCTTGCCACTTGCCGTTTATAAATAATTTATATTCTTTTATTTCTGACATATTACCTAAATTATTGCATTATTCTAGCGGCCCATCCAACCACCATCAACTAAAGTTACACTACCATGCATATACGCTGAAGCTTCTGAACAAAGAAAAACAACTGGTCCAGCAAAATCTTCTGGTTTACCCCATCTTCCCGCAGGAATTCTTCCTAAAATAGATGTTGATCTATCAGGATCGTTGCGTAAAGCCTCTGTATTATCTGTAGCGATATAACCTGGAGCAATAGCATTTACATTAACTCCTTTACCTGCCCATTCGTTTGCAAAAGCCATTGTTAACTGCCCAATTGCACCTTTACTTGCTGCATAACCAGGAACTGTTATTCCGCCTTGAAAAGTTAGTAAAGATGCCGTGAAAACAACTTTTCCACTTCCTCTTTTTAACATGTCTTTACCAATTTCTCTTGTTAAAATAAACTGGGCATTTTGATTAACCTCAACAACTTTATCCCACATTTCATCGGGATGCTCTGCTGCTGGAGCTCTTAATATTGTACCCGCATTATTTACTAAAATATCAATGACAGGAAAATCTGATTTCACTTGTTCTATAAAATTATATAAAGCTTTACGGTCACTAAAATCACATTGGTAAGCTTTAAAGTTTTTACCTCGAGCAAGAACTTCTTTTTCTACATCAGAATTAGATAACTCCATGCTTGCACTGACGCCAATAATATTTGCACCAGCCTCAGCTAAACCAATAGCCATAGCCATACCAATACCTCTTTTACAGCCTGTTACAATCGCTGTTTTTCCTTCTAAACTAAATGTATTTAAAATACTCATTTTATAAACTTTATGCCAATGACTATTAAGCCATTAACTTTTTTAAATTATCTTTTTATGCACTTATCTTTTGCCATTAACTAAAGGCTATAGTTTGTTTGTTTTTTACAAAGTACAATCCATTAAAACTTTCATTCCATCAGGATTTTGATCGATGTTCTCAAAAACATTTTGAATATTGCTTAAAGGCTGAACATCTGTTATCATCTCTTCAAATGGTAATTCATTTGCCGTGATTAAATTAATAGACTTTTCATAATCTTCTTTTTCATACACACGAGCACCAATTAATTTCAATTCTTTCCAAAAGAATTTAAATAAATCAATCTCTTTTTTTTGACCATGAATAGCAACCATCAAAATTCTCCCTCTAATTCCAGCAACCTCCGTCATAACATCTAAGGCTGGTTGAACACCTGCTACTTCAAAAACAACATCGGCCAAACGCCCCTCTGTTTTGTCTTTTACATAGGTAACTAAATCTACTTTTATTGGATTTACAACATCAAATCCTAAAGACTGTGCTTTCGCTATTCTTGCCTCATTTACTTCAGAAATAATTACGTTAGCCCCTACTTCTTTAGCAACCATGGCAACTAATAAACCTATTGGACCGCCGCCTAAAACAACAGCTGTTTCACCAGCCACCAAACCACTTAATCTAACATCATGAGTAGCAACTGATAATGGCTCTATTAAAGCAGCTAACTTTAAATCGGTATTTTCTTTTAACTTATGCAACGTGAAAGCTGGTACATTCCAATATTCTTGCATTGCACCAGGGCTATCGATCCCTATAAACTTAAGATCTTCACAAATGTGATTAAATCCTTTATCTGACTCTTTTATCAAGCGATCATCTAATGGACGAACTACAACTTTGTCTCCGACTTCATATTCAGTTACCCCTTCTCCCAAGGCATCAACAACACCCGACATTTCGTGTCCAATTGTTACAGGAATATTTACACGTTTATCCATCATTCCATGATAAATATGTACATCAGTTCCGCATACACCGACAAATGCAACTTTAATTCTTACTTCACCTTTCGCTGGTACTTCTATCTCCCTTTCAATTATTGAGAATGTTTTATTCCCTTTATATTGTGTTGCTTTCATATTTAGCTCGTTGTTATTTTATAACCTAGTTTGTACATGGCCCAATGTATTTATTTTAGACAAGGTAAATGAATTCAAATAGCACAATTTGTAACACTAGATTCACAATACAAGATGGATTAATAAAGATGAGCTTTTTACAAATAAGGTTTAAAGATAATTTAAGAGGTGGGCGTGTTTTTGGTAAATTGTTTTAATTTTTACCATTTAATTAGGTTTGTTTTATGGCACAAGAATTAAAACGTGACAAAAAAAATGCATCTAAGAAAATATTCTTAGATGCATTATATATTAATATTACTCTGGAATATTATTCTTTTATAAACTTATAAGAACCAGTAGAGTTGCCAATTGTTACCTTTGCAATATAAATACCTTTACTTAAATGAGATACTGAAATATTTGCTTGTTTCGCTTCAACTTTCTGACTAAACACTTGCTTACCTAAAACATTATACAACTCTACATTATTAATTGCTTTTTGAGCAGATAAATTCAACATATTTTTTGTTGGATTTGGGCTTAATGAAAAATTAAATTCAACTAAATCTTGAATAGACAAAGTATTCTTCTTAATCATAGATACATTTGAGAGATATACTATTTGAGCTGTTTTTGTAGCAGTCTCCTTTGGTCTAATTAAGTTAATTACTACATTTTGAGCTTCTGAAGAATAAAAGCCAAATTTATGAGTTTCCGCCGTAGTTGTAAAATCTGCACTTGGAACATTAAAATTTAGCATCAAGTTTTCAGGAGAACCAATGTTAAAACAAGTTTCAAGAGACGCTGCTACATTTGACTCACCTCTAAAAGAAGCTATAAAACCTTGCCCATCAGCTACACCATCAACATCACTTCTAATATCAAACGAAACCTCGTAATAAGTATCTGCCTCTAAACTTATTCTCTGTCTAACATTAGCCCCCTTGTCAGTTGGGTACTCAAGTTCAGAACCTATAACATTTACAAGACCACACCTCCACCAAGATTCAGTTCCAGTTAAAGGACCAGCAAACGAACTACATTCACTGACAGTAGCTATGCCATCAGAAAAATCCTGGTCTTGAATTAGTTCAGTTTGACCAAAAGAAATTACAGATATCATTAAGAATACTGCTAAAAAAGTAATTTTTTTCATAATTATTGATTTTAAAATTAATTTAAGATTATTAAAAATAAGAAATTATTTTCCTACTCTCCAAAAATATATTTGTTTCAAGAAGTTGGTGTATCGAAAATAAACAAATAATAACACATTTATAACACATTTATAACACAAAACAAATGTTATACAATTATAAAACAACTTGTTATAAGTTAAATTGGTTTTTACACCAAAAAGTTTTAGTTAAGCGACAAATAAATATTATTTAAATCTAATGGATCATTCATATCCTTTTGTAATTCTAGTAATTCTTTAAATAAAGATTTTACTTTTGATTTATTCGCAATATCATCTGAAATATCATTCATTTCTTCTGGATCATTCTGTAAATCAAAAAGTAATACTTTATTAATTTCAGGATAGACTAATAATTTAAAATTATCTTTTCTAATCATTCTGTTTACATTAAGATAAGCTCCATAAATAGCTTCATAATGGCTTTTTTTAGTCGCTCCTTTCGCTAAATCTAAAAAGCTATTAAACTCTACATAATCTGGTTTTTCAACACCTGCAATTTCTATTGATGTCGCCATTACATCTTGTAAATAAACATCTGCATCCACTTTATTATTCTTTGGAATATCTGGACCCATCACAATCATTGGAGGACGAATACTGTGATCAAATAAAGATTGTTTTCCCAGTAAACCATGACGACCCATCGCTAAACCATGATCTGCAGTAAAAAAGATATATGTATTATCCATCTTACCAGATTTCTTTAAGGCATCTAAAATGAGTCCTATTTGAGTATCAACGTGGGTGATACTTGCATAATACTCTTGAGTATGGGTTTTAATTGCATATTCAGTTCTTGGAAACGGAGCCAATGCTTCGTCTCTCAGATAATTACCATTGGCTATAGAATGCCTGAAAGGATATTCTGGAAGATAACTTTTTGGAACAGAAATGCTATCCAAAGGATACATATCTATGAACTCTTGAGGAGCTTGCCTAGGATCGTGAGGTGCATTAAATGCTAAATACATAAAAAATGGATCTTCCTTAGTTTTTGCTTGCTCAATGAAATTTACTGCATCATCTTTTAAAACTTCGGTCCAGTGTTTACCACCTTTCCAATAACCACCGCGAGCGGTATCTGTTGGAGACCATAATGTATCATTTTCATTAAGTGGTCGATTATACCCAATAGGCATTATTTTACCAGAGCCACTTACTTTTAAACTCGGATCTGCCTTAAACTGAGCAGTCATCTCTTTCCCTCTCCAAGCATCTCCTGGCATTCCATGACGCTGATTTAAAACATTGTTAAATATTTTTTTAGCGGGAGCATCTACATGCCATTTACCCGTCATATAAGTTTCATAACCACTAGATTCTAAGATTTTACTCCATGATTTATCAAGGGCTTCAGAGTTATTTCCTTTCCAATTATGTCTAAACTCATTGGCTCTCCAAACAAACCTACCAGAAATCATCATCGCCCTAGAAGCAGCGCACACTGCTCCGCTCCAAGCCCCCATGTTGTAGGCATGCGTAAATGTAGTACCCTCCTCGACCATCTTATCCATGTTAGGAGTTATTATTTCTTTATTTCCTAGAGCGTGAATTGATGAATACGTCTGGTCATCCGTAAAAATTAAAACTATATTTGGCTTCTTTTGACCAAAGACCAAAGTTGAACAAAATAAGCAAATCGCAATTATCCCTTTTATTTTCATAAACAGTTTTTTTCAAAAATATGTGAAACAAATATGGATAAATAAAACAATTAAAATGTGCTCATATATCCCAAATATTAACATAAAATGATTAGATAATAAAAATTACCACAAATTTTACTTCTTAACATTAATGTTTCATTTTACCGAATCCTACATCATACCGAATGATAAACGCTTCACGAGACCCCAAGCGATAAGAATGGGAAAGGCCCCATTTTGGGAATTTTGCTGGGAACAAATCAATATCTCTGTAATTCCCTTGTCTAAAAAATGTACCAGCGTGTGGCACATCTGTAACATGAGATACCATTTCAAAATTTAAACCGTCCGCAGCATATTGCATGCTAAACAATTCTGGCCCTTGACGTACGATACCACATACACCGCTCTTATAAGGAAAAATTACAACCTCATGCCCTCCAACAACAACAGGGTTTAAATCAGATTTAATAAAAGGCCCTTCAGGCTTATCTGATATAGCAACTCCCCAGCCAATATAAAAAGGTTCTCCAAATTGCTTTCTATTATCATACTCACCATCTCCTTTGTAATACAGATAATATTTTCCTCCTTTTACAATAATACTAGGATCGTGTACTTTTTTTGAATCAAAATATCCAGGCTTACTAGGAGTTACAATTAAGTCTTTCGATTTTGTCCAAGGTCCGTTTGGATTGTCCGCCCAGGCCATTGCAATACTATGAGGACCTTCTTTATAGACGTGAGGAGAATGTGCAACTTGGTAATACATATAATACTTTCCGTTGGCAACTAAAATATCTGGAGTAAACACACATCTATCATCAAAACTACCTTTAGGCCCTGGCTCTATAGCAATGCCTTGTTCTTTCCAATGATAAGTATCCTTTGAGGTCGCGTGCCATATAGAAACATAATCCCATGAGTAAATACGTTTCCAATCTCCTTTAATATCTTGATACGATTCTTGTGAACCATTTTTTTGTCCAACAGGTGGAACTCCCCAAGATTTGCTGTACCATACATGATAGGTATCACCTATTTTAATTGGACTTGTAACATCCCTAAAAGTTGTATTCTCTTTAAACCCCTCCAAACCATGACGCAAATGATATGCAGCCCTCAAGGGTTGTTGAGTCTTTCGCAATTTAACTAATTGAGGCACACCAGAAGGACCTTTGTAGGCTTTTAATTTTTCTGTAATTAATGTATCTTTTAAGGGATTGCCAAAATATCCAAGTCCGGTGGTTAAAGCATAACTAAATCTGGGGAAAAATTGATTTTCAGCCTCAAATTCTAAATTTCCAGACTGATATCTCTGAAAAGCAGCGCTTCTTTTTGGTGCATCTAACTTTTTGTTTTCTTTACCAACATTAGTATTTATCTGAGTATGACATGCCATCAAAATTGAATAACAAAACATCAATAAAAAATACTTTTTTATAATTATTACCTCTTTTTTATGCATTCGAATGAATTTTAAATAATTATGAACTCTAATTTGGTTGAAAAAAATATCTTTTATATTTTTTCAATATACAGGTAATAGGCAGGAAAAACTCTGTCTTCAGAATCAAACAAACTTGCTTCTAAATCGAATTTTCCTTTTGGTAATTTCATTTTAAAAACGACCTCTTCATCACCTTGCTCAATTAGTTTTTCTGCTTTAAAATCTGCCACGTATAGATAGCCTTTTTTAAAATTTGTTTTTACCGCTGCTGGCATGGTCAATTGCAATTCTTTTATTTTTGACTCAGCTGGAAATGTATCATTGATTGCCAAATTGCTTTCACGGGGAAACCTCCTTAAGCTAATTTTATAGTCTCCCTCTTCAACAAACTCAATTTTCCATCGTCCATTTGCTCTGTCTGCCTCAGCGATACCATATTGATGCCATGTTCTATTTAATCTCCCTGTAAGCATATCGTGAACACTAATTCTCGAAGGATTTTCGTATGAACTTCCTACTTTTATGTAAGCGTACTTACTATTTAATTTTGGAGCATCAAAAGAGTCCCACCATTTTTCATAACCCACTGCCAATCTTTCTGCTTCTTCTGGGTACTCTTTTATAATATTGTTTTTTTGGGCTAGGTCTTTGTTAATATCATACAGTTCTTTTCCATCAACAAAGCGATATTGGTCATCCATCACAGAATAATTTCTTCCTTTTACCAAGTTTTGCAAACGTTGGGTATCTACATATAAAATACGATTCTCCCAATCGTAATTCGGGTCTTTTAATAGTGGGGCAAAACTCTTACCGTCTAAAGGTTTGATATGAGACATTCTCAAACCTAATAAATCAACCATTGTTGGCAACAAATCGAAATGTGCAAGTAAGTTATCTACAGTTTTTCCTCCTGTTATGTTTCCATTAGGCCAGTACATGATAAAAGGAACACGGTGACCTCCTTCGTATTGACTAGCCTTATGTCCTCTTAAACCACCATCGAAACCTACATTCTTTCCCTTCAATTTCTGAGGTCTTCCTGCACCAGTTCCGTTGTCTGTCATAAAAATAAAAATAGTATTTCTATCAATTTTCATTTTTTTTAAAAACTTCTGTAGTTGTTTTATATTGTCATCAATATTGGTTACCATACCGTAAAACCGTTTGTGATTTTCGGTTAATTCAGTTTCTTTTTCATATAATTTGTAATACTCCATTGGCAAATTTAAAGGTCCATGAGGAGCATTTGGAGAAATGTAAGCAAAGAACGGTTGATCCTTATTGGTTTTTATAAAGTCTTTTGCTTCATCAAAAAATACATCTGTACAGTAACCTTTAAAAGCCTGAGTGTTTGTTGTAGTTTCATTCTGATTGCGAACCCAATAAGTGTCATCAAAATAATTATTCCCCCAATAATCTGGTCCTTGAGTAATTCCCCCGCCTCCATGCCTTACTACTTTTTGAAAACCTCTATCTTCTGGACGGAATGGATAATTTTCTCCTAAATGCCATTTACCAAACATACCTGTAGCATAACCATTTTGAGCTAAAATTTCTGAAAGCAAGACTTCGTCTTCAAAAAGTAAAGATCGTCCTGCTATTGTGTGAAAACAATTTAATCTGTTTGTATGCCTACCTGTTAACAAGGCGGCTCTTGTGGGAGCACAGGTTGTGGAAACATGAAAGTTATCTAAATGAACCCCTTCATTATATAACTTGTCAATCGTGGGTGTTTTTATAATGGTATTACCGTAACAGCCTAAATCACCTCTACCTTGATCATCGGTCATGACTAAAATCACATTAGGTTTTTTTATTGGATTCTGACTAAATAAAACAGAAGCCATTAATAAAAATGAGCTGCAAATTATTCGAAAAATTGTTTGTTTCATTTTAATTATTTTAGTTTGATTATTTCTCTTATTTGTCAACAGTAAAACTCCACACATTTCCTTTAATTACAGAATCGAAAACTACTGCATCTACTCTCCAAAAATATATTTTTTCTGTCTCTAACTTCCTTGGTGTATAAATATTTGAATCAACTAATGTAGCTACTTTCTTCAATTTATTTTTTGATGTTCCAAAATAGACGATATGCTTCACTGCATTTTTTGCCTCTAAAAACATCAAATCGGCATCTGCCTTTACAATACTATTATTCTGGGGAATCGGTGTAGATGCCACCTCTAATTGTCTTCCAGGAATCCAATAGTGGTTGGCTCCATATTCGTAGGCTCCAATATCTGGTGCTTTGCCCTCGAAAGGAATCGGAGTGTATTTGTATTGTTTACTCGGTACTTGTTCTTGGGTTACTATAGCTCCTCCTTCAATAATCGGACTGTCCTTTCTAGGTCTAAAGTCTAAGTTTTTTGGATCTCTTAAATAAATATATGCCGCCCCAGGAACATCCGTATTGTGATCGTTTACACCAGGTAAAACTTGTGCTTTTGGCTGAACATAACCGTCTTTTCGAACTCTAAATTCTTTATTCTTCCCTCTTAATTCTAGATTCCAACTTCTATGTGATAATTTTGCTAAGTTATTCCTTGTTATACTATGAGCATTTGATTCAATTTCATGCATCGCTTTAAAGCCTTGGATAGTCATATTAAACTTTTCTTTAAAAGGATTCTTATTTTGATAGATATTTATAACAGTATTATTTAAAATTAAATGACGATCACCCTTTATCTGATTAGGCTGGGTATTCCATGTTACATTGTTTCTAACAATTCCATCACCATAAACAGCTCCATTTTTATTATGAATACCAGAGCCGTGGTAATCAAATCGAACTCCTTGTCGGTTAGAGTCATGTACCCAATTGAATTCGACCAATGCATTAATTTGATCTTTTGTTCCAACATTGATACCTGAACCATCATGCTGTAAATTACCTACATCAAATATTCTATTCAACCTAACAGTGCAACCAGAACCTCTCGGACGTATGCCCTCAGAATTTCCTGCACGCTTTAGGACACATCTTGTAATTTTACTATTTGCTCCCAAAACAATAGAGCCTGATGCGCCATTAGAATTTAAATCCCACTCAATATCTTCGAACATGCAATTATCAATAGTCATTTGTTCTCCCATAAAAGAAATAGGCGCATTAGATTTTGAAACTACACAATTGTTAAATTTACAGTCTTTTCCCTTAAAAAAAGATGTTGCATAATTGTAATTTTCTCCTTCTTTGTTGAACTCTGTAAACCAATTAGTAATACCGAGCACTAATTTGTTTGCAGACATATAATCGAACCTACAATCTTCAAAACCTATTCGGTCTGATTCTTTAGAAAAAAAACCCGTTGCAAAAAATTGAATTCCCCTAATACTAATGTCTTGACTATTGATAAATTTTAAAGCAAAATCTTGATCACGCAACTGAAACTCAATCGTGTCAAGCTCTTCTTTAGTAGCGGGTTTATAATACAAATATTTTGATTTTTTATCATACCACCACTCGTTTACCTTATCCAAAGCTGAAAGACCATAGATATAATAAGCACCATAATTTTTTAACAATTGTTCTGACATCCCAGAGGTATCATACCTAAAAAAAGCTTGACC
>JAQXAP010000182.1 GCA_029252865.1 Polaribacter sp. | reverse complement strand
AGCGTTTGTTTTTGATGTTAAAACACATATTTAAACCTCATATCGTGTCATTAGAAGGCGTATAATTTTCTTAGAATTATATTTGTCATAAAAACAAAAATCCCTGAAAAAGGGACTTTTGAATAATTATTTAGATTTTTAAATTGCTTGTGCAACGTTTACCAATGTTGACAGTAATTCTTCTTGTTATTTAATTTTAGGAGTTACATCTTTTATGGCATTTGTTTTCAATACATCATCATCAATTATTTGCTCTTTTACATGAGCAAAATCGATAGCTTTCAGATCAATTTTTCTTACTTGCCTGTTCCACATAGTATGGTAATAGTACACTTTGTTTTTTAGATCGGATGACGATGTAACTTGTGTGGCACTTACAATGTCTGTTGGTAAATGTTCTTTTGGCACATGAGCTCCTAACGGAATGTTAAAGTTATCCAATATTCTAAATGATTCAAAAACAGCATCAAGGCTTGTTTCTAAAGGACGACACGATGCAGTTAATGCAGCTGCTTTTACAAATCTTGATGGTGGCGTAAAATCACCTGGCAAGCCAATCAATCCTGATCCTCCGCCCAATGGCTTTAAATTATAACCATCAAAACTCATTTGGCTATTCGGATTTGTTGAAAGACTTAGATAATTTCTTTGATTAATTAAATGCCAATCATACGTTGGAGAATTTGTGATTACACCAATATATGGGTCATAGACCTTTACTTCACCATTGTTAACTATTTCAATTATTTTACTGTTACCACTTGGATCAACAATTTTAAAATGAAAAGGAAGTGCCGCTCCACCAAATTCTTTATTTTCTACATTTACGACAATAACATCTTTTAAATTTTCAATAATTTCATCGACTGTTTTAAACGATGATAACATCCATTGCATCAAATCTCCTACGCTCATTGATTTCTCAGCTTTTTTACTATCGTAAATAGCGTATTCAGCAAAGTCAGGTAGGTAATATACACCCACGTACAATCCTTCTTCATTTAAACCATCAGGGCCATAAGGCTGACCGTAAGCAGTTAAGGTTACAAAACCATAATTCCCTTTCCATTTTTTTCCATTAAAACCTTCTGGCGTTTGCCCAACAAATTCTTTATTTCGAGGAACAACTAAAACCTGATTATGCTGGGCATCGTTGAGCGACCATTCAACGGTGCGAGAAACAACAACACCTCCGTCATTAGATTTTAGTGTAATTCCAGTACAGGGATATGCATGACTGCTTACCAATAGCAATGCCAAATGAATGGCTATTATTTTTTTTAATTTATTTTTCATTGATTTTTTTGTTTTTAAATTATTTACAGCTGGTCGTTATGAGGGCAGTTGCGAAATAAATGTACTTATATTTTGGGTGTAAGATACTTAATTAAAACAAAAAATGATTTGAGATTACTCCCAAATTACTTTTGAATTCAGATATTGCAGCTAATGTTTTTTCTCTCTATTTTAAAGAAATATTATTCTATTAATTTATCTGTAAAAAAATCTACTAGTGAATTATATTTTGTTTTAGATCCTGGATACTTTAAATCGGCTTCAATATGTAATGCGTCCATTTTTTCTTTTAGCGCTATTCCAAAATCTACATGATGAATTAGCCAACCTCTAACTCTCCTCAGATTTTTAGGAACCTTTGCATCCGGAGCCATGAAGTAACTCATAAAAACAGGTGGGTCATCACCCGAAATTAGTGATAATGCCGATAAATCATCAGCAATTTTATCGGCCTCTTTAAGTGTTTTAGCACCATACGTTGCCATACGATTTCGATCTCTTTTGGCAGTATCTCCAAATATTTTTGTAATGTAATTGATACCATTTTTATCTTTCAAATGTTTTTCAGCTAGTGCTGTCCAAAACTTTGAACTCATAGTTGTTTGCCCGATAATAGGCGCTATACAACTAACTCTTGTTGATTCCCTTTCAATATGGGTGGCACTATCTGCATTGGCCATATCGTTGCTAAAGGCTAGCCACATACAAATTTGTGCACCTGCAGATCCTCCAAATAAACCGATTCTTTCTTTATCTATTTTCCATTCCGTGGCTTTTGAACGAATAAACTGTAAAGCCTGCTTCGCATCAATATGTGCTGCTGGCAAAGGAGCATTTGATAATAATCGATAATTTATGGATGCAACTGAAATTCCTGCTTCTAACAATTCTGACAATTCATTAGCCCTAATTTTCTCTTTGCTACCCGCTTTAAAGCCTCCACCGTGTATGTATATTACCATAGGAGTCGTTTTGTCGGTGTCTGCAAACCAAACATCTAAAACATTTCGTGTATGCTCTCCATATTCAATATTTGCTAGATCGGGCACTGGTTTACTTTGTTGCGCATAAGAAAAATTTAATGTAATTAGTAAGGTTATAATTATCTTGATTATTTTCATAGTTTTTATTTTTTAAGTTTTATCAGAATATTTATAACCTTTTTTTTGTTGGTCTTGGTGTTGGAGTTTGAATTTTAACTTCATCAGAAAATTTAATCCATTCATTTAGAAGTTCAGCATATTTTTCTTTCTCGAATTCTTTAAGATTGATTTGTTCTCCGATGTCATTCGAGAGGTTGTAGAGAGCGAAATTATCAATTTTAAATGGTCTTGTGAAATTTGTGATTTTCCAATTCCCTTTTCTCAGCATTGCGTTGCCGTAATGTTCTAGCGCAAATACATAAGTTGAATCATGAATTTCATTTGATTTTCCAGAGACAAAAGGAATGAGTGAATTTCCTTTTAGAGGATAGACTTCATTTCCGTGATAAGCTTTTGGATAATTCATATTGGCCAACTCATAAAAAGTAGGTGCCAAATCCAAAAGACTTGTAAATCCATGATGAATTTCATTTTTTCTATTCACATTCGGGCCACAAATAATCATCGTTGTATTTGTTCCTCCTTCGGTTGCAAAGTCTTTATAATACCTAAAAGGCGAAGAACCAGCCTCTGCCCATTGTGGGCCATAAGAAATGTAGGAATTGGCATTTCCCATATTGTCGAAGTCATCGTTGTAGTATTCCTTTAAATTCGTAAATCTATCGTCATTTATAAAGTCTCTGTTTGCAGCACCATTGTCTGACATGAAAACAAACAACGTGTTTTTAAATTCACCGATGTCTTTTAAGTGTTTAATCAATCTACCAATATTGTGATCTAAATTGTCAACCATGCCGGCATACAATTCCATTTTTCTGGCTTCTTTCATCTGTTCTTGTTTCGATAAAGAGTCCCAGGGAAATACACGTTCGTGGCTGGGTGGAGAAATAGCATTTTTTGGTATGATTCCTGCTTTTTTAAGACTAACCAATCTACGTTCTCGTAATTTCTCATATCCATCGTCATATTGACCTTTGTATTTTTTCCAATATTTTTTGTCGACCTGCAAAGGCCAATGTGGCGATGTGTAAGCGGCAAACGCAAAGAAGGGTTTATTATCTTTTTTATCAGAATCTATGTATTCAATTAATTTATCAGTATAATAATCTGTAGAATAATTGCCTTCTGTCCATAATATTGGGTTACCATCCTCTGTATAACTAGATAGTTCGTTGTAGAGGGCACTTCGGTTGTTATAGTGATTTCCGGCACCTTCAAGCAAAACAAATGAGTGTTCAAATCCTTTTTGATGTGGATTGGATTCTGGCGTTTTGCCGAGGTGCCATTTGCCTGCCATATACGTATGGTAACCACTTTCTTTTAATAAAGCGGGAATTGTAACAATCCGGTTAGTCAATCTTCCTTCATAACCAAACACTTCTGTAACATTGCCTTGGCTACCCATGCCCGCAATATGGTTGTCATTTCCAGAAAGTAACATGGCCCTAGTAGGCGCACACATTGGAGCGGTGTGAAAACTGCTAAACTTAATCCCTCTGCGCGACAATTCATCAATGTTTGGTGTTTGAATATCTCCACCATAACAGCCGATATCGCCAAATCCCAAATCATCGGCAACGATTAAAACGATATTGGGTTTCTTTGTAATTTCCTTTTCTTGTTTTGTGCACGATAGCATAATTGTAGATACTAGCACTACTAAGAAGAGAATTTTGATGTAATTAAATGTTTTATTCTTATTCATCATTTAACTTGCTTTTGAATCTTTATTCATGTTTATTGTGTTATTCACGATTAGTAGGAATTATGCACAACGGTCTCGGAGAACCGTCAGTTGCGGGATTAAATTTACTAATTTTACTGAAAGCACTCATACTTGTAATTCCGAGTAAATTTCTACGTATTCCAATTCGCAGTACTTATGGTTATATATTGTTATATGTTAATTTTTATGTTGGTTTTTCTCTTTTTCAAGGTGGTCTAAATAAAGTATTCCATTAAGATGATCAATTTCATGTTGAAATATGACAGCAGTAAATCCAGAGATCTCTTCTCTTGCACGTTTTTTATTAAACTGATCATATTCTATAATGATAGTCTCTGATCTAGTATAGGTAGTATCTCTTCTTTGAGGTATTGATAAGCAACCTTCTAAGCACGGTTGTTTTTTATATGAGTATTCAATTATCTCAGGATTGAGGTAAACTTCAAATGGAAATTTTTCTTTATCAAAACGCTGAACCCATATAATTTTTTTCAATACACCTACTTGTGGTGCAGCTATTCCGACCCCAAGTGACATGCTATCTCTAACCGTATTGTATAATCTATTTATAAATCTTTTAAGTATTTCATCATTTGGATCTATCTTTATTTTAGAACTTTTTGTTCTTAGTAGAATAGAATCTGAAGAATTTGTGATTTTCAGAACTCTCATTGGGGTTGAGCTATCTCCCATTTTAATAAGAGATTTTTGGTTTTTCGTAAACCTGTATGAACTTTTACAACTAGTAATAGAAATTATAAGTAGAACTAAAAATAAAATACGATTTAAATTTTTTACCATGATTAAATTTCATTTAACAGTTAGTTTATGATTTTGTTCTGTGTTTCAGTAAGAAATGTAGCAATTAATTATACAAGGTGTTACCAAACGTTTTTATTTTGCACGCTCATAATTTAGAGTATTTCCTCTCGAAATATAACTCAAACTCAAGAATTCATTACTATATTTAAGTATGGAATATTCTAAAGTATCAGAGTAATTTGTTAAGGATAGATATTCGAAAGGTTTTTGTTCAGTTCCTAATTTCTTTATGTATTCTCTTCGTATTTTGAAATCGTAAATATCGGAAGAGTCGGTTTCAATTCCCTTGTAAAACATGATCCATTTTCCGTTTATAATTTCAATTCCAGCAAGAGAATCAGTTGTACTTATCCATCGTCCGTTTTTAAATTCCGTAAGTTTTACAAAAGGATTTTGTTTAAGCTCAATTTTGTTTTTTTTTGCGTCTTCTTTTACTCCTTTCGCAAAGTCAAACATTTCAATCCCTAAATAAGCAATTCCGATAATTATAATTCCAATTATTGTTATTAAAACTTCTTTTTTCATTGATGGTCAAATGTTTGTTTACGGTAAATTGTGTGATTACTATCAGATTTCGTGGTATTTGCTTCTCAAACTACTATAAAGTTTGAGCTAGATAGAAACTTTGAAATTTTACTCACTCTAACATTACTTATTCAAAATGTTAGCAAACGTTATTTTTTACAATAATCTTTGTACAAA
This sequence comes from Polaribacter sp., assembly GCA_029252865.1. GTDB lineage: Bacteria > Bacteroidota > Bacteroidia > Flavobacteriales > Flavobacteriaceae > Polaribacter. The sequence goes on along the minus strand of JAQXAP010000182.1, from coordinate 5,177 downwards.
TTCATGTACTCAAAAATAATTTTTATAGCATCTTCTTTCATATCTATCTGTAATGTATCATTGATTCGAATGTTATTTGTCAAATTATAAACTTCACACCAATTAGAACCCATTGCTTTTTGGGCTTCTATGAGCGCGCAAATTATATTTATTGTGTAACTATTCTTATTCTTTGATTTTGCTTTTTGTGCAAATTTTATGGCATCATCAACATCAAAGTAATTGTCTAGTGCTTTTAAATAAGCATAACAAATAAGAATATCAGCACTAGTTTCATTGATGTTTTTTAGATTTTGGTTTTCTTTCAAATACTCATAAAATTGGGTTGAATTGTTTTTTCCATTAAAATCCCAACCCAGCGCATTTATTAAAGCTATTTTCAATTCAATAGGTTTTTTAGCGTCACTTAAATAATTCATCAGTTCAACGGTTAATTTACCTTCAGTTTTTAAAGCTAACTGAATAATCGCTGAATCTTTATAAGCTTCATGAATATTAGTTGAAGTTAGAGGTGAACCCGCAAGTAAATTTTGATTAAATAATAGTCCTATTACTAAGATAATGAGAAGTTTTCGTTTCATAATTTTTAATTTTTTAATCTTTGTTCAGGGCTTGTGCAAGAATAGTTGTGCAAATCACGAAGTTAATGTAGTAAATATTTATTGACTAAGAAAGTCCGTAAGAATTTTTGAAAATACATTAAAATCAGCAATTAATTAGATAGGGTGATAGACTCAGTTTTTATTCAATCCATAAATTTCCAATTGAATAAGTTTTTGCTTTTCCGCTAATGATGACTCTATCTTTTTTGTTTAGGCATTGTAACTCTCCAACTCTATCCGAAATTTGAATTGCATTAAGTTTTTCTTTTCCAAGCCTTAATGACCAAAACGGGATTAGTGAGCAATGTGCTGAACCAGTAACAGGGTCTTCTAAGATTGACGCTTGTGGTGTAAAAAATCTTGAAACAAAATCGCAATTCTCTCCTTTAGCTGTAACAATTACACCGCCTGGATCAAGATTTATTTGGTCAAAAATTTGTCTATCAATTTTAATGTTTTCAATTTCTTGCTTAGAGTCATATACTAACATATAATCTCTTGCTTTAAGAATTTCTTTGGGTTGTATGTTTAATGATTTTTTAATTATTTCTGGGAGTTCACAAGCAACCGGCATTCGTGAAGGGAAGTCTAAACTGTATAAATCATTTTTTATTGAAACAATTAAATCGCCACTTAATGTTTCAAATACTATTCTGTCTTTTGGGTAATTTAAAATTGATTTTAAACAGTGAGCTGCTGCCAGAGTTGCGTGACCGCATAAATCCATCTCAATTTCAGGTGTAAACCAACGTAAATGTATTTTATCACCTTTGTCAACAAAGAAAGCCGTTTCAGCAACAGCATTTTCTTTAGTAATTTTCAATAATATTTCATCTTGCAACCAATTATTCAAAGGGACAACGCAAGCAGGATTTCCGCCAAATATTGTATCTGTAAATGCATCTATCTGATATAGTTCAAATTTCATTATTACTAGTTCGCTTTAATTACCACCAAAGTAGATGTAAAATATTAGTTGCTGTGCCCTAGCACTAAAGTTAATAAATTATTCCTTGACAGAAAGTCTAGGAGTACTAATTACACTGCTCTAAAAGCCAAATCAATGATTTGGTGGTGTTCTTATACCGCACTGACCTTCCGTAAATCACTTTAATCCCTATTTGCTATATACAAGAGTTATATACTTTTCATTTTACTTTCATACTCTTGAATTTTGGATTCAAGACGTTTATTCAGATAATCATTTTTACCACTAAGACTTTTAGAAATCATTTTAGCTTCTTCACAATAATTAGTGATTTTGTCTATGTTCCAATGTTTCGGTGGTGATTGTAAGTTTGTTATTCTATCTGCAATTTTGACTATTCCAACTTCTTTTTGTAATTTATTTATTCGATGTAGGCTGTCAGTCATTCTTTCAATTTTTGATTCTAACTTGTCGTCTTTAGTTAGTGCTTGAACAGCCTTTGCGATTGGTTCACCAAATTGGGCTTTAATTTGCTCATAATTGGCTTTAGTATCTTCAATTGTATCGTGAAGAATCGCTATTTGAATAGCAAAATCAATGTCAAATTCGTTGTCAAAATTATAGGCCATCAGAACTTCCATAGCCACATTTGAAATATGTAAAAGATAGTTAGAGTTAGTCCCAGGAACTTTTTGTTCACTGTGTTTTTCTCCGGCATACTTCATTGCTTCCTGATATAATTCTTGGGTCATAATTATTTGTTTAGATAATTGTATTTATCGGTTAGTACATGGTGCCATAGTATCCCGTAGGGTGCTATGCACTTCACATTGGTGTAGGCTGGGTTTTCATTCGTAATAGTCTTCAGTTCTCTATTTTGTTAGTTTACTTCGCTACAGACTTTCTGTTTCGCATGATAGCCAATGTCATAGAACCACGTAAAAAACCAGGTATGATTTGAACTAGAGCTCCATAGATACCATGGTTTAGAAGTGTTTGTATCCAATTATCAAAGTAGAGACCGTAATGAGTTCCAATTTCCCATTTTGTATCAATATACCAGGCAACAACAACGGGCAGCCTCGAAATAGGTGAAAAAATGATTAAACCGATCAACAGTACAAGGTACGCTTTCTTCTCGTTATATAATTTAATTCCCCAATAAACTGAAAAGACTAAGGTTAACTAAAGTAGTCCAATAATAAAAATAGCATTATCAGGCAGCCCGGCTAGTTCAAGTAGAAAACGAATAGGTGTTTAAAAAAGACTGATTATTATGGGGATTTTGGCGAGATGAAATGCCTGTTGAAGAATTCCTGGCCTATCGCTCAATTCCTTTTTATCTTTTACTAAGTCTTTATTATCCATATTCTGGCTCTCGGAATTGTTTATTAAAAGATGCGTTTTTGTGTGCGAATATTTTCCAACGGAAAATCAGAAGTAACAAAAATGCAACTACCTTTGATTAAGAACTAATTTAGCAATTTTTTATAAATGCTGTTACCAAATGTTGCTTCTTTTTATCCATAATTTTCCTTTTTATTTTTCTACATTTTAGTGAAAATTATAGAAACTTTTTAATTCTTTTTTTTGAGAAAAAATTCTGATTAGCGAAATAATTTTTACAATTTATTCAATTTCATATTTCAAATTGAGTTTGTTAATTCCTTTTTTAAGTAGGTATTTTTCTTAATATGAATAAAAAATTCCTTCTTCAGGAATTATAAATTTTCCATTTTCAATTTTCTTATCAAGCAAGGCTGTTTTTAAATCTTTAATAGCTTCACCTTGAGCTTCATTTGCCAGAGCAAAAGTGCCAAAATGTGTAGCAACCGATTGTTTCGATTTTAAATCTAAGTGTATTTGTGCAGCTTCACTTGGGTTTGTATGAATTCTAGTCATAAACCAATTGGGTTTGTAAGCACCAATTGGAATTATTGACAAATCTATCTTTGGATTTTCTGTGCCCATTTTTTTGAAAATAGTTTCATCATACGCAGTGTCACCAGCAAAATATATCTTCTTAGAACCTTCAACTATATAACCACACCAAAGTGTTTTATCCCTATCAAAAATTCCTCGACTAGAAAAATGTACAGCAGGAGTTGCTTTAATTTTTAATGCTTTAAATTTAACTTCTTCATCCCAATCTATTTCAATAACATTTTCGACACCTATTTTTTTGAAAAAATGCGACACTCCAAGAGGAACAATAAATTGAGGTTTGTGCTCTTTTTGAAGTCTTTTTATGGTTTGTTTATCTAAATGATCATAATGATTATGGCTAATTAAAACTACATCTATATTCGGTAAACTTTCAAAAGTAATTCCTGCTGGTCTGTACCTTGCTGGTCCAATTAATTGAGATGGACTACATCTTTTAGACCAAATAGGATCTGTTAAAATATTTAAAGTATCCAATTGAATTAAAAAAGTACTGTGATTTACAAATATTAACTTTATATCATCAGTATAATTGTTTTTTATAAGCGAATCTCTTGTGTAGGTTTCGTAATTTTTAGTCCATTTGCCTTTACTTGTTCGTAAAAATTTAAAAACGTCCTTAAGTTCATTTCCTTCATCTCCATTTGTGTTGATGAATTTTTTTCCATTATAATGATCTGAAATTTCACCAGAATAGATATTTTTAGAAGATTTACAACCAACAATTCCAATAATAATCAATAAGAAAATTAGAAGACTCACTATTTTTATAATTTTTCTCATTTTTGATTTATTTTCACTAAAGTTTAGTTTAAGAGCAGTAGCGTATTAAAACGTACTAACTCTCAGATTGTAATATATTTAATTAAACTAAAAACATTTTGATTATACGCTAGAACCATTTTCGTTTTGTTGTATGCCATTTTTATTCCGATTCTTTTACTTCATTTTGGGTAATTATAGGTTTACCATTTAATGCCTGAATTAATGTTGATGTTGCAAGTAGTCCGTAAAGTATTGAAATAAGTATTGTTGCTTTTGTGTTTTTAAAAACATAGAACGAAAGCAATGGCAATAGCTGTAAAGCGTGCATTCCTATAAAGTGAGAAACTCTTAAATCGCCTACAGTTTTGCTCCATCCTATAATCCACCAATTAGAATTATCGTTGATTGCACCAATACTATGACTCATCTGAGAACTCATTAAAGCTCCTTCAAATGAAAAAACAACAAAAATTAAGATGCCTAAACGAATGGCCCAAACATAATGACTTGGTAAATTTGGAAAAGTCTGTGTAAAAAAGAGGAAGCCAATATAAGCAGTATATAGTGTAACGATTACGGCGGCTAAACCCATAAACGAATATAATATTGAATAGAGCGGTGTATCAAAGTTGAAGTGTGATAATTGCCCTTTTGAGGCCTGAAAAATAATATATAAAAGTTCAAAACCAAATAATATAATAACTGTCCAATTAAACGGTGTCACATTAAAATCTGACAAATAATGACAGTACCAAGCCATTGTCCAAGAGAACAAGCCTATCGATACTGCAAATTTAAAAGGTTTGAACCAAGCGTTTACTCCATGAACTTGTGTTGCTGTTGTTTTAGTTAGAATGATACAAATAATTGAAAGAATTAGGCAAAATAACCCAAAATAAAATAGGTCCTCGTTACGAATTTTCAATTCTTTAATGAAG
>JAQXAP010000091.1 GCA_029252865.1 Polaribacter sp. | reverse complement strand
CCCATTGTTCCTTTTAAAGTTTTTCCAAACCAATATAAATCTAGAATTATAGCATCTACAGGAATATTTTCCTCTTTAAACTTTGCAATCGTTTTTAAAGTTTCTTTTTGAGAATGATAACCAAATCTACTTGAAAAATTACCTAAAATCCATCTTGGAGGCAAAGGTTGTTTTCCTGTTAAATTAGTATAATTATCAATTAAATCTACCCAAGAATCACCAACAATAACTTGATAGGTTTTACGTCCAGAAATAGTTTCATACGTTAAAGAATTATCCTTTTTACTGTCTAAATCTAAATATCCAATTGGTGCGTTATCAAAATGGATTGCGTATTTTTTTGATGATAACACCAATGGAATTGTAAAATTCATCAATTTAGAATGCGTTTCATAACCATAATGTGCCTTATTATAAAGCCTTAAACGATTTCCTCTTCTATTCATTCCTAAAGCTCTGGCACCTGTTCCGAACAAAACTTCGTCATCAGTTAAACCAAATCTGATGGTTTCAAAATCATTTGTTTTTTGGTAGCCATTCTTCTCTGAAGTAATTTCTTTTCCTTGATACCAATAGGAAATTCTAAATGGTTTTTTTTGAATTTTTACAGAGATTCCTTTTCTTTTAAATAAGATAGTATTTGAATCTATTCTCAAATATCTTCCATTAACCAATTGTTTTTTTAAAACAACTGCGTGTGAAATACTATCTTTTTTTTCATCCCATTTAGAAAAAGTAGTTTCTACAATTTTTTCTCCGTAAAAAGATATTCTATAACTTCCATCAGAAACTGCAATTAAAATAGCATCAGTTGCAAGAGAAGCATCTTTAAAAGTCCTCTCTTTGATATTATCTTTAAACAACCACAAAATGGTTTCTTCAAAATTTGTGCGCCAAAGTTTTTCATTATGCTTCCCATCTGGAACAACTTTAGACTTGATATTTTCTGATGGAAAACCTTGATTTTTTAAGATATCAATAGCTTTGTTCATATCAACCACAGTCTGACTAATTTCATCAAAACCTGCTTTATGACCTTCTTTTCCTCCAGCCAAAAAATATATTTTGGTATCTTTTAAATTTCCGTGTTTTTTTGTGTATTCATTTATTTCTGGTGAAAACCAAAAAGCTGGAGAATAGACACCAATTTTTCCAAAAACTTTTGGGTGTTTTAAAGCAGCATAATGAGAGATTAATCCGCCCATTGAACTACCAATGATTGCAGTGTTATTTTTGTCTGAAAGTGTGTTAAAATTAGCATCAACATAAGGTTTTAGAGTATTTACAATAAAATCTAAATATTGATTTCCTTCACCTCCACCATATTTTGTGTTTTTCCAAGGAGAATATTCATTTAAGCGTTTATCACCTCCATTATCAATTCCAACAACAATTAGCTTTAAATTATGGTCTTTAAATAATTTATCTAAAGTTTCATCTACATTCCACTCTCCTGAATAAGAAGTATTTGTATCAAAAATATTTTGACCATCGTGTATATAAACCACAGGATAAGATTCGTTTGAAACCTCATAATCTGGTGGTAAATACATCCAAACTTTACGTTTTCTATTTAATTGAGGAATGTAAAATTCCTCATTTAAAATGGTTACATTTTTAGAAATAGTTGGTGGTTTTTTTAAATCAAATAAATGACTCCAACCTTGAATATTGTAATAAACAGAATCGTATTTTTTTGTGAAGCTATGAGTCCTATTGTCTATACTTTCACCTACTTTATTAGATTCTGCAGTTTTCCAAGAACCTAATGTGAATTTGAATAAAATACTTTCGTCCTTTTTTGGAATTGTAATCGAATATCTATTGTCATTTTTCTCTAACTTATATTTTTCATTTCCACCTGTCCAACCTTCGAAGTTTCCAGAAATATAAATGGAAGCGTTTTTTGGAGTATTTTTTGGTAGTTCTTTGACAACTATAGTTACTTGTGCAAAAATATTTTGTAGAAATAAAAAACCTATATAAAAAAATATATTTTTATGCATTAGTTAATTGATATTAAATTCATTAAGTATTGGCAAAGCTTTATTTTCAAAATCATAAACTGCTTGGTTTTCCCAAGGGGAACCATTTGTTGAATTTGGTCCTTGAAACGAAACAAACGCTCCTTCCCAATAACAAAAACCAATTCCATTATTTGTGGTAACCATAATTTCTTTAATTTTTGCTAAATAATCATTTTGCCCTTTTGGAGTTGCTGGATAATCAGGGAAAATTAATTGCTCTTCGAGACCAACAATGTTATTTGTAAAATCGTTCCATTGTAATGTAAAAGGATAAGCAGTTTCTGCAATTATAACTTCTTTATTATAAGTTGTGCCTAAACTTGCAATTGTCGATTGTAATTGAGTTAAATTTTTTCCATGCCAAATTGGATAATATGATAACCCTATAATATCATAATCTATGGAGTTTAGTTTATTAAAAAACCATTCTGAACCATCAATTCCAGCATAGTGCATTATAATTTTTGTTGAGTTTGAATTATCTCTTACTGCTTTAACCCCTGTAGATAATAAGTCTAAAAAATTAGCTTCATTAGTATTAATGTTTCCATATGGAAATAAGAATCCAGAATTAATTTCATTACCAATTTGAATAAAATCTGGCTGTATTTCTTGTATAATATTTTCTGTGTAATTATTAAGATTATCCTTTATAGTATTAAAAGGTTGATCTTGCCAAGAAGAAGGTGTTATTTGATTCCCTGGATCTGCCCAAGTATCTGAATAATGAACAGAAATCCATACTTTTAAACCTCTCGCTTTTATACGTTGTGAAAATATCTTAACCTCTTCAAAAGAAGAATGATTGTTAGATGGATTATTCCAAAGTCTTAATCTGATTGTATTTACACCACTATTTTTTAAGGTAGTTAATACATCTTCCTCTTGATTGTTTAGATTGTAAAATACTGTATTGACAGCTTCTATTTGTGGTAAAGAAGATAAATCAACTGAACTAATAAAATTCTTAGAATCAGTAATAACATTAGTTTCATCTTTAGAGCAAGACAAAATTAATACTATTATAATTAGATAATATGACTTCATTTTAACTTTTAAATTTTAGATGACTTTTCCTTAACTTTTTTTTGATGTTAATAAAATGCTCCCCTTTGCTTTTAAAAGAATACTATCTTGCCAAATATACTCTTCTCCTGTAATTATATTTTTTAAAGTCTTTCCTTCTAAACCAACTTCTTTATACCTTTTTAAATCGATTGTAATTGGATCTTCATTTTTATTGATGATGTGAACTACAGTTTCATTTCCTTTAATTCTGAACAAAAAATAAGTGTTCATAAAAGGGGCAAAATGTATGGTTTTTCCCTCTTGAATTGCTTCACTGGTTTTGCGATAGTTTAAAATCTTACTAACAAAATATTGCATCGATTTTTGATCTTTAGACAAACCTTCGCCTGTAAAAGCATTTACTTTATCTCCTTTCCATCCTCCAGGAAAATCTGTTCTAATTAATCCGTGATCACCAGGATTTTCAGTATCATCCATTAAAATTTCTGTTCCGTAATAAACTTGCGGAATTCTTGGTAACATCAGCATATAACTTAAAGCCATTTTAGCTTTAGTAAAATCTTCATCTAAAGCGGTAAACATTCTATTTTCATCGTGATTGTCCAAAAACACCATAATATCTTTTGGTGTTGCATAATAAAAATCATTAGCCAAACCTTCATATAATTTCACCAAACCTTTATCCCAAGATTCTTCTTCTTTAATCCCCTCAATTATTGCTTTTTGCATTGGGAAATCCATTGTAGATTTTAGGTTTGACTCATAACCATCTTTATTTTTAACTCCTGTTTGCCAGTAACCAACCAATAACGGATTATAACTCCATTCTTCTCCAACAATGGAAAAATTTGGATATTCATTCATAATCGCACCTGCCCAATTACTCATAAAATCTTTATCTGGATATGGATAAGTGTCTTGTCTTATACCTCCTAAACCTAAAGTTTCTATCCACCAAATAGAGTTTTGAATAATGTATTTTGCCATAAATGGATTTCGTTGATTTAAATCGGGCATAGTTTCTACAAACCAGCCATCTGTATTTCCTTTTCTATCTGATTCAGAAGCGTATAAATCTTGGTTTGTAGTTCTTCTGTGGTTTGAGAATTTTGCAGCCTTATAAGTCCAATTATCAATATTTTCTTCGTAATTTTTTTGATCATTAACCCAATCTTCAAAAGGCAAATCTTTCATCCACCAATGTTCCAAACCACAATGATTTGCCACTTGATCCATGATGAGTTTCATGCCTTTTTTACGCAAAGTATCTGCTAGATTTTTATAATCATCCATTGTTCCAAAACGAGGATCAACTTGATAGTAATCTGTAATTGCATATCCATGATATGAACCTTGTTGCATATCATTCATTAAAACAGGTGTAGACCATACAGCTGTAAAACCTAAATTAGAAATGTAATCTACTCCATTTTTGATTCCTTTTAAATCTCCTCCATGACGTTTGTAACCATCTGTTCTATCAATAGTAATTTCTTTTAGTTTTTGATTGATGTCATTAGTTTCATCTGCATTTGAAAAACGATCTGGAGTAATTAAATAAATGGCATCAGAACTATTAAAACCTATAAAATCATCAGCTGATTTTTGTCTTGCTTTTAATTCGTATGTATGTGTTTTTTTGCTTTCATCATCAAAAGTAAAAACGATGTCAAATTTGCCTGGTTTTGTGTTTTTATCAATCTTTAAATTGATAAATAAATAGTTTCTGCTTCTTGCTTTGTGAATCTTTTCTATAGTAACTCCTGTATAAGAAATTGATGGTTTTGAATTTCCTATATTTTCTTCTTTTACTAATAATTGTAACGAAATATCTTTAAAACCAACCCACCAATTTGGCGGTTCTACTCTTTCTAATGAAGCATTTGAAATAGAAACCTCAGAAACATTTTTGGGAGATTTTTCATTTTTACCTGATAAAAACACCATAATAAATAATAACAATAAAATGTTTCTGACGAGTTTCATAACTTTTATTTTTAGATATACTAAATACTATTCTAGTTACATTCTTTTAAAATAAGTCCCCATTTTTTGGAAACTTCAATATCATTATCTGGTTTTATTGTTTTTAAATCTAAAATATCTTTAAACAATTTCCTATTAGATCAGGTATATTAATATTTTGTGTTTTATCATTATTATTAATAACAACAATTATTTTTTATTCAACTTAAACACTATAATTCTTTTAATTATACAGTTAAAAGATTATTTGGAGAAACTGTAACCAAATTACTATTTACTAAAATATTAATATCATTATTACCTTCTAATTCAAAATGAGTGCCTTTTTGAGTGACATTTACAGTAATTGCTTGATTTCTAAAGTTTACTTTAAAAGAATATGAGTTCCATCCTTTAGGAATTTTTGGGCTAAAAGAAAGTATATTATTTACAATTCTCATTCCTCCAAAACCTTCTACAATACTCATCCAAGTCCCTGCCATAGATGTAATATGTAAACCTTCTTCTACTTCGTGATTGTAATCGTCTAAATCTAAACGAGAAGTACGTAAATAGAATTCATAGGCTTGATCCATTCTATCTAATTTTGCAGCTTGAATACTATGTACACAGGGTGAAAGCGAACTTTCGTGAACAGTAAATGGTTCATAAAAATCGAAATGACGTGCTAATTCTTCATCAGAAAAATGGTCTTCGAACATATAAAAACCCTGCAAAATATCTGCTTGTTTAATATACGGAGAGCGTAAAATTCTGTCCCAACTCCATTTTTGATTGATGGGTCTTTGTGATTTATCTAAATCTGTAACTGTAATCAATTCTTTATCTAAAAAACCATCTTGTTGTAAGAAAACGTCGTGCTTTTCTGAATATGGAAAATACATTTTATCAGCTACATTTTTCCAAGATTTTAATTCATCAGCTGTAAAATTGACTTTTTCTTTTATTCTGATATAATCAGAAATATGACCTGTTTTTACAATATCAATATTTTCTAAAGCATACTGTATACACCATTTTGAGATGTAGTTTGTATACCAGTTATTGTTTACGTTATTTTCGTATTCATTAGGACCAGTAACTCCTAACATTACGTATTTGTTTTTATCTTTAGAAAAATTAACTCTCTGATGCCAAAAACGTGCAATTCCGATTAAAACCTCCAATCCCTTTTCTGGAATATATGAATAATCTTCAGTAAATCTGTGATAGTTATAAATAGCGAAAGCTATTGCTCCATTTCTGTGAATTTCTTCGAATGTAATTTCCCATTCGTTATGGCATTCTTCACCATTCATTGTAACCATTGGATACAATGCTGCTCCGTTTGAAAAACCAAGTTTTTCTGCATTTTCAATAGCTTTATCCAAATGTTTGTATCTGTATTCTAACAAAGTTCTTGCTACAGACTGGTCTTTAGTTGCCATGTAAAAAGGAATACAATACGCTTCTGTGTCCCAATAGGTGCTTCCTCCATATTTTTCTCCTGTAAATCCTTTTGGACCAATATTCAAAGTTGCATCTGTACCTAAATAGGTTTGGTTCAATTGAAAAATATTAAAGCGGATACCTTGTTGTGCTTTTACATCACCATTTATAGTAATGTCTGATGTTTCCCATATTTTTGCCCAAGATTGCTTTTGCATCTCTAATAATGCATCAAAACCAAAACTAACTGCCTTATCTAAAATATCTTTTGCAGCAGCAACTAATTCGTTTTTATTGTGATTTCTATCTACAACATAACCCCCAAATTTATGAATTTCGTAGGTTTGATTTTCTTTAACTTTTTGTTGGTATGAGCAAGATGAATGATTGTTTGTAGATTCATTATTACAATCAGTATAGATTTCTTTAGTATCTAAAAACACTCTTGATTGCATGAAAGTACACGTATGAAAATGTGTTTTCATGGTTTTTGCTTGGATAAAAGATTGTTGGTTGTTATGAGTAACCTCTAAAACATCCCAAAATTGGTCATCCCAATTGGTATCTTCATTTGTAACTCCTGCATCAACATAGGGTGAAAACGTAATTTTTGCATCAGTATTTAGAGGTGTTATTGCATAATTAATTGCACCTATTTCATCTAATTCTAAACTTAAAAAACGTTTTGTGTTCACTTTAATTTTGATTCCACTTTTAAGAACAGCTTCAAAACTTCTAGATAACCAACCTTCTTTCATATTTAGCTCTCTTTTAAATTCTGTAACAGCTAAACAAGTATTTAAATCTAAATATTCATCATTAATTATAACGTTAATTCCTATCCAATTAGGTGCATTTAGCACTTTTGCAAAATACTCTGGATATCCGTTTTTCCACCATCCAACACGAGTTTTATCAGGATAATAAACTCCTGCAATGTAACTTCCTTGAAACGTTTCTCCTGTATATTTTTCTTCAAAATTAGCTCTTTGTCCCATGGCACCATTTCCAATACTAAACAAGCTTTCTGAAGATTTTACCATATTTGGATCAAATCCTTCTTCAAGGATTGACCAAGCATTTGGTATGATATAATCTTGATTCATTTTAATTTTATATTAAATTTTTAATAAAATCGGTACTGATTTGTGTAAAATCTATAAAATTGAATTGCGCTTCATTTAATACATTTTTATCTCCAATACCAATACTCGTCATTTGTGCTGCATTTGCCGCTTTTATACCCGCAACAGCATCTTCAAAAACCACACAATTGTTTGCATCAACCCCCAATTGTTTTGCTGCTAGCAAGAAAACCTCTGGATCTGGTTTTGCCTTTGTTACATTATTCCCATCCACTATGGTATCAAAATAAGATAACAAACCAACTTTTTCTAAAATAGGTTGTGCATTTTTACTTGCTGACCCTAAAGCAATTGGAATGTTTCTTTCTTTTAAAAATTCTAATACTTTAGGAACGTCTGGAAGAATTTCTGATTCATCCATATTTTTTATAAATTCTAAATAATCAAGATTTTTCTCAATCATCCAAGTATCAAATTGTTCTTGTGTTGCTTCTATTTTTCCAATAGCTAACAAAATCTCTAAACAGCGTTTTCTACTTACACCTTTAAATAATTCGTTTTGTTCTTGGGTAAATTCGAAACCTAATTCATTGGCTAACTTTTTCCAAGCTAAATAATGGTATTTGGCTGTGTCTACAATAACACCATCCAAATCGAATATAAATCCTTTCTTCATCTTTTAATTTTCTTCTTGATAACTAATCGCATTTTTATTGGTAATTAGAAAATTACACAAACCTGCAATAACTAAACTAATTCCGGCTACTGTCATAGCATTAATAGCTGCTTCTCCCAATAAGTTAGAAACATAATTAATACCACCCAATGCAGCAATAATTTGTGGAATTACAATAAACATGTTAAAAATCCCCATAATTACACCCATTTTTTTTGGATCTACAGAACTAGATAACATGGCATAAGGCATAGATAAAATACTTCCCCAAGCAAAACCAATTAATATAAAACTGTAGATTAAAGTTTCTGGTGAAGCATAATTCATATACAAAAACCCTATACCTCCTAACATCAAAGAAACCATGTGTACATATTTTCTATTGATATTTCTTTTAGATGTGTATAAAGTAAGTAATAACGCAAATGCCATTGATGACAAACCGTAAATACCCATGGCAGAACCTACTAAATTAGATGATTCTTGAAATTGGGTATTCGCTAACTTAAAAGCTTCCGCTTGAATATTGTCAGTCATATTATAGGCAGATTCAATTGGAGCTGGAGTTTGGTAAACATGCTCTGTTAGGGCTGGATTCGCTAAACTCCACATTGTGAAAAATGCAAACCAAGAGAAAAACTGGATAACTCCTAATTTTTTCATTGTAGTTGGCATACTTCCAATATTGTTTAAAATATCTGGAATAAAATTATTTTTCTTTGCCTTTTCTTTTTTAAATTCCTCAATATCTTCTGGTGGATATTCATCAGTTGTAAAAACTGTGTAAAGAATACTTGCTAAAAAAACAAAAGCACCAATTGCGAAAGCAACTTTCACAGACATTGGCACAATACCGATTTCAGCTTCATTACTGACACCAAATTGAGAAACCATCCAAGGTAAATTACTTGCAACCCAAGTTCCTATTCCAATGATTAGTGTTTGAACTACAAAACCATAAGATCGTTGAGATTGAGGCAATTTATCTGCTACCAAAGCTCTAAATGGTTCCATTGCAACATTAATAGATGCATCTAAAATCCATAAAAATCCAGCGGCAACCCAAAGTGCAGGAGAATTAGGAACAAAAAATAAAGATATTGAACTTAAAATTGCACCCACTAAAAAATAAGGTCTTCTTCTACCCCATTTTACACTCCAAGTTCTATCACTCAAATAACCTATTATAGGTTGTACAAGCAATCCTGTTAGTGGCGCAGCAATCCAAAGTAAAGGAATGTCTTCTTTACCTGCTCCTAAAGTTTGAAAAATTCTTGACATAAACCCACCTTGTAGGGCGAATCCAAATTGTATTCCTAGAAATCCAAAACTCATGTTCCAGATTTGCCAAAAGCTTAATTTACGCTTTTCCATTATCGAATATTATTAATGAATATTACGATAAGTGTTTCGACTTATCAATTATTTAAAAGTGTGGAATATAATCTATTGATAAATCTTAATATGCCAACAAATATATTTAAATTTTAAATATTTGATAAAAAAAAGTTGAAAAAAATACGACGACGGTTTCGTAGTTCTCAGGAAACTAAAAATTTCTACGACGACGGTTTCGTAGATTCTCGCAATTTTAAATCACTAGAAATCACAATTTTTTTTGGTTTAAAATTTTCTGATTCTTTTTCTATTCTCTCTATTAATAATTCTACTGCTTGCCTTCCCATAGTCATCCCATGTTGCGCAATTGTAGTAATTGAAGGCGACGAATATTCAGAAATCAATCCGTCTGTAAAACCTATAACAGAGAGGTCTTCAGGTACATTTAACCCATTTTCTTTTGCTACACGCATCGTTTTTGCAGCATAAATTTCATTTACTGCGAAAACTCCGTCAATGTCTTGTTTAAAAGCTTTGTTTATTTGCTCTTTAATGTTAGCCTCTTCATCAATTTCCACAATAAGATCCTCATCGGTTTTAATGTATGCTTCAATTAGGGCTTTTTCATATCCCTGCCTTCTTAAAGTACCTACATTAACGTGTTTAGGGGTTGTGATTAAAGCTATTTTTTTTCTATTATTATCCAACAAATGTTTGGTTGCTTTATACCCAGCACCAACATCATCAACAACAACTTTATCACATAAAATATCATCTACAACTCTATCAAAAAGCACCAAAGGAATCTCTTCAGAAACCAACTCTTTAAAATGATTAAAATCCTTATTACCAAGTGTCTCACTAGCTATTGAAACAATAATACCATCTACACTTCCGTTAGACAAAACCTTTAAAGTTTCTACTTCTCTCTTATACGATTCGTTAGAGAAACACACCATAATATTGTATCCTTTAGCATTGGCTCCTTCCTCAATCCCCATGATTACTGTTGAGAAAAAGTGATGTACAATTTTGGGTAAAATTACACCAATTACTTTAGTCTTTTGGTTGCGTAATTGTAAGGCTAAATGATTGGGTTTGTAGTTATAAAGGTTTGCATAAGCTTGTATTTTTTGTTTGGTTTCAACACTAATTTCGTGACTATCTTTTAAGGCCTTAGATACCGTTGATGTTGAAACTCCCAACTCTTTTGCAATTGTCTTAATGGTAATTTTTTGCTTCATTTTTTATAAATAATGATATTTTTTTACTTCTAAATTATAAAATCCGTAATTTTAGTTAAAAAAGTTATTAACACGAAACCGTTTTCGTAGCCCTGCAAAAATTTGAATCCGCGGACTAATCACTATATTTATTGGGTGGAATATTAATCTATTGTTAAACAAAATCTAATTTACAATTATTATTTAACAAATTATACATGAAAAAATTTAAATCATTATTAATTGGGATTCTTTTATCATGCACTTTTACAATGTTTGCGCAACAAACAGTAAAAGGTGTTGTAAAAGAACAACCATCAGGTGAACCTTTGCCAGGTGTAAGTGTACTGGTTAAGGGGACTAGTAATGGAGTTCAAACAGACTTCGATGGAAACTTTACACTAGAAAAAGTGAAAACAGGCGATATTCTTCTTTTTCAATATTTAGGATATGCAAATAAAGAGGTTATTATTGGTACAAACTTCAATTTAAATGTGCTTTTAAGTGAATCTTCAGAACAATTAGATGAAATTATTGTAGTTGGTTACGGAACCACAACAGTTAAAGATGCAACTGGTTCTGTGGAGTCTATCACTGCGAAAGACATGACAAAAGGTAATATTGTAACTGCTGAGAATTTAATTAGCGGTAGAGTTGCAGGGGTTAACATAACAACAAGCGGTGCGCCTGGTTCTGGTTCTCAAATAAGAATTCGTGGTGGTTCTTCTTTAAATGCGTCTAACGATCCATTAATTGTTATTGATGGCTTACCAATTCAAGGAGTGGATTTAAATAGTATTAACCCTAACGATATCGATTCTTTCTCAGTACTAAAAGATGCTTCTGCAACTGCAATATATGGTTCTAGGGGAGCAAATGGAGTTATTATCATAACCACTAAAAAAGGTAGATCTGAATATTCCTTAGATTATGACTATCAAGTTGCATTCGGAGAAATAAAAGATAGAATAAATGTTTTTGATGCGAATGCTTATAGAGACTTGGTTAATTCACAGCCTTTAGGCGATGGAAATTTATTAAATACAGCCTTATTAGGCGCAGAAAACACAAACTGGCAGGATGAAATTTTGCAAAATTCTGTTTCTACACAACACAACATTTCAGCAAGAGGTGAAATTTTTGGTTTTATACCTACTAGACTTTCTGTAAATTTCTCTGAAATTGAAGGAAATATACTTACTTCTAAGTTTGATAGAGCAAATGTTTCTTTGGCAATGAGTCCTTCTTTTTTTGATGACCATTTAAAAGTAAACTTAACCTACAATAGAGCCTTTGTAAATGAAAGATATGCTGATGCAGGACAAATAAATGCTGCTTTGCGTTATGATCCTACACAACCCGTATACGATGCAAGTTCTCCTTTTGGTGGCTTTTATCAACATACAGTGAATGGAGTTGTTCAAAACGGAACACAAAACCCAGTAGCTTCTTTACTTCAAAATGAAAATAGAAATAACAGATTCAGACAATTTGGTAATTTAAAAATAGACTACAAATTACATTTTCTTCCAGAAATGACTGCATCTATTTCTGCCGGTTTTGACAAGTCAGAAACAAATAGATCTGGTTTTAGTCCATTAACGGTACCCTCAACAACTAATGTATTTGGTAACGATTCTGAAGGCACATCTGAATCTCTTAACGAAAATATAAATGCTACTCTTAATTATGTAAATAATTTCGGGAAGTTAAAGACTGATATTTTAGTAGGATACGATTACCAATCTTTTGAAAGTTCTGGTAAATCATCTGGTAACAGAAGAGACCCTAATAGCTTTGCAACAACATTCGCTCCTGATCCTGTTGTTTTAGTCGGTTTTTTATCAAGAGCAAATTTAACCTTTAATGAGAAATACTTATTAACTTTAAACTATCGAAGAGATGGAACATCTCGTTTTGGCGGCAATAATAGATGGGGTGATTTTGGAGGAGCAGCTTTAGCTTGGAGAATGAGTGATGAGAATTTCTTAAAAGACAGTAAAGTAATATCTGATTTAAAACTTAGAGCTTCTTATGGGGTTAATGGACAGCAAGATATTGGTGGTGCAAGTTCATTATATTTAGATGTATATAGATTTGGAAATCAATCTTCACAATATATTTTTGGAGGAAATCCAATTTTAGCTACAATACCTAGCGCAATAAATGAAGATATAAAGTGGGAAACTACAAGAAC
>JAQXAP010000181.1 GCA_029252865.1 Polaribacter sp. | reverse complement strand
AACGATTGGACAGATTTTAATATTCGTTATAATCGAAATCATCAAAATTATCGAATTCGTTATCAATATCTCCATCATTACCAAAGCCGTCATCTAATTTTTCTGCGATAAATTCTTTTTCTGGAGTTTCACTTGGTACTTCACCTACAGTCAATATTATTTGAGGTAAATTATCGTTGTTTTCAGTAGAAATTTCAATAACTTCTGTGTAGAAAGTCCACATTTTTAAAAAATCATAGACATAAATTAATTTGTTGTTTGTTTTAGATAAAGTTTCATTCAAAATACAAGTTTGCATGGAAACACCTTCTCCAACTTCTTCCATGCTAAATAATGGAATTTCTTCAAATTGATTCCATTCATCATCTGTTTTGTAAAAAGATGCCATTTCTTTTCCTCCAAAACCAAAGGCTTTAGCGATTGTTGAATGTAAATTTTCTAAATTTATATTATCATTCACTAAAATCGTTCTGATTACATCTTCTTTTGTGTCTAGAATTACCCGTATTTTGTACATAAAATCGTTTAATTTTTCTGTTGCAAAAATACAAAATTTTATATGTACTTTTACCATATAATCGAAATGATATGGATACAACTGCTGTTTTAAAAAAGTTTAATGAGCATTCTAAAGGGACTTTAATGGAAACTCTTGATATTGAATATATTGCTCTTGGTACTGATTTTTTAACAGCAAAAATGCCTGTAAATTTTAAAGTTCATCAACCTTATGGACAATTACATGGAGGAGCAACTGCGGCTTTAGCAGAGAGTGTTGGAAGTGCAGCTTCAAATTTTTTTATAGATACTAAAAGTGAATTTATTAACGGAATTCAGTTGTCTATAAATCATATAAAAAGTAAAAGGGAAGGTGTTGTTTTTGCTACAGCAAAGAATATTCATAAAGGAAAAACCACTCATTTATGGGAAATAACTATTGTTGATGAAAAGGATAATTTAATTTCTGTTGCAAAAATGACAAATATCGTTCTAACAAAAAAATAATTTAAACTTCACATTGAATATCATTTTTAATAGAATAGAGGAAAACTTTAAAGGATTGATGCCTTTTGTAGCTTATAGAAAACCTAATTCTTCTGAAATATCTGGACTGTTTTTAGAGGATGACACTCTATATTTTACAAACGATTTTACAGAAAGTGGTTTTATTTTTTCTCCCTTTGATAGCGAGGAAAAATCAGTTTTATTTCCAATGGAAAAATCAAATTTTATTAGAGAAAAGTTTCAGGTAGAAGAAAATTTTCTTGTTAAAAATGATGCTGAAGTAGATGAATTTGATAAAGAAAAACACATTTGTCTTGTAGAAAAAGCACTCGATGAAATAAATAAGAATCATCTTAGGAAAGTCGTAGTTTCGAGAAGAGAAGAAGTTCTATTAGATAGTTTTGATTTGTTGACCACTTTTAAAAAATTGTTAAATAATTATGTAAATGCTTTTGTTTATGTGTGGTTTCATCCGAAAGTTGGTTTGTGGTTCGGTGCAACTCCAGAAACGTTGCTAACTATTTCTGATTATCAGTTTACTACAATGTCTCTGGCAGGAACTCAAGTTTATTCTGACACCAAAGAGGTTTTTTGGAAGTCTAAAGAGTTAGTGGAACAGCAATTAGTTACTGATTTTATTAAAAATCAACTCAAACCAATATCAAGTAATCTAAAAATAGACAAAACAGAAACCGTTAAAGCAGGAAATGTTTTACATCTAAGAAGTAGGGTAAAGGGTGTTTTAAATAAAAGCTCGAATCTAAAAGATTTAATTCTTAATTTACATCCTACGCCAGCAGTTTGCGGGCTTCCAAGAGAACAATCAAAATGTTTTATAAATGAAAATGAGGGATACAAAAGAACCTTTTATACTGGTTTTTTAGGTGAAATAAATTTTGAAAATAAAAAATCATCACTTTTTGTGAACTTAAGGTGTATGAATATTGAAGGTAAAATAGCTTCCATTTATGTTGGTGGAGGAATTACGAGAGAGAGTAATGCTAAAAAAGAATGGAAAGAGACCATTGCTAAAACTAAGACAATTAAAGAGGTATTATAAAGGTGTTTAAAAAAAAAGAATCAAAAGCATAAACTTTTGATTCTTGATGTGTAAAATTAATTTGAATTAAAATTATTTAAGGTAATTCTATCTGTTTTTAAATAAAGATAAGCTAAGAAAAAACAGTGTTTACCACTAAATGTCTTCAAAAGATACATCTGTAAAGCTTTCAGCCGATTTAGTCTCTTCTTTTGATTCTTCTTCCTTTTTAAAATCTTTTTGATGACGTTCACTAATGACTTCGCTACCTTTTTCGTTTAAAATATAATCAGTTGCTTTGCCTAACATTTCCTGAAAATCAGTGAAATCTTCTTTGTACAAATAAATTTTGTGCTTTTGATAATGGAAACTACCATCGTCATGCGTAAACTTTTTACTCTCTGTAACAGTTAAATAATAATCATCTGCCTTTGTGGCTCTTACATCAAAAAAGTAAGTTCTTCTTCCTGCTCTAAGTACTTGTGAAAAAATTTCCTCTTGTTCAACTCTATCTGCTCTCTCTGCCATAATTCTTTTAAATAGATATTAAAAATATATTTGTTATGTGTAACAAATCTAATAAAATATTTAATGTAGCAATGTTAAAGATTAAATTTCTTTTTCTAAAAGTTGTTGGTCATATAAATATTTATAATAACCTTCTTGCATTATTAATTGATTGTGAGTTCCTTGTTGAGTTATTTTACCCTCATCTAAAACTATAATTTTGTCAGCATTTTTTGCTGATGAAACTCGATGACTAATAATAAAAGTGGTAATTTTCTTAGAAATCCTCTCTAAATTTGATAATATTTTTTCTTCAGTTTCTGTGTCAACAGCTGATAAACAATCATCGAAAATTAAGATTTTAGGGTTTTTAATTATTGCTCTTGCAATGGAAACTCGCTGTTTTTGGCCGCCCGAGAGTGTTACGCCACGTTCACCTAAAATGGTTTTATATCCCATCGTAAAATTGATAATATTTTTATGGACATCAGCATTTTGTGCTGCGGCAATAATTTCTTCCTTTGTAGCATCTTTTTTACCAAACTTAATGTTATCTTCAATACTTTCAGAGAATAAAAAAGGATCTTGAGGTACAAACCCGATTTGACTCCTAACATCGTAAAGATTAGCTTCTTCTATTGGTTTTTCATCTAATAGAATTGTTCCTGTTGTTGTGTCATATAACCTCGAAATAAGTTCGATAATTGTAGATTTACCTGAGCCTGTTTTTCCGATAATAGCTATTGTTTCTCCTGATTTTATTGAAAAATTAATGTTTTTTAATGCAGTAATATTTGTGTCATCATAAGTAAAAGTAACATCTTTAAAAGTAACATTTCCTTTTAATTCTGTTGATACGGAGTTAGAATTCTTAATTTCTGGCACTTGTTGTAAAAACTCATTAATTCTTGCCTGAGAGGCTTCTGCCTGCTGAATCATAGAAGTTACCCAACCAACAACAGCTACTGGCCATGTAAGGATATTAACATATAACATAAATTCAATAATTGTTCCTATTTGAATTTCATCATTTATGTATTGTTTTCCTCCCACATAAATCACAATAATATTACTAATACCAATTAATAAAACCATTAATGGGAAAAATAGTGCATTTGCTTTTTGAAGATGTATATTTTTTTCTTTGCTTTGATCAGCTATTTTGTCAAAATCTTTTATTATTGAGACTTCAATTCCGTAAGATTTTACAACATTAATTCCAGAGAAAAACTCTTGATTAAAGGTTGTTAATTTAGATAAATACTCTTGAACAATAGAACTTCTTTTATGTATTACTTTGCTTAATATAAAGATTGAAATGGATAATAGAGGAAAAGGAATTAAAGTGTACATCGTTAGTTTTACATCAATACTAAGCATTTGTGTAAAACCAACTGTAAATAATACTATCATATTCATGCTGTACATAATTGCTGGTCCAGCATACATCCTAACTTTAGAAACATCTTCGGAGATTCTATTCATTAAGTCACCCGTTCTATTCTTTTTGTAAAAATTAAGCGATAATCGCTGGTATTGTTGATAAATTTCGTTTTTGAGATCAAATTCAATTAATCTAGAAGTAACAATAATGGTTTGTCTCATTAAAAAGGTAAGAAATCCAGATAATATGGTAACACCAATAATGATAAGTATATTTAATAATAGATCGTTACTAATTTCTTCTAAATCTGTGACAATTCCTTTTTGGTAATCTTCAACAACATTTAATGAATTACCTATAATCTGAGGTATTTTTAACGCTAAGAATTTTGCGAAAAAGGTCATTAAAATACCGATTATTAATCGCCATTTATATTTAAAAAAGTATTTATTTATATGCTTGAGTTCTCTCAACTAATATTTGTTTTTAAAAAATAAAATTACGTTCGTAATCTTTTTTGTTTGTTAAGTAAAAGCACGAAGATACAAGTTTAAGAGCAAAATTAATTCTTAAAAAAGAATTAAAAACTTGATAGGATAAAACTAAAATAATACTATTTTTGCATCGCAATTTATATATAAGTTCTTTAGATAATGATAAACAGGAGACATATTAGAGTAAAAGTAATGCAATCGGTATATGCTTTGTTACAATCTCACAATGATGATATCATTAGAGAAGAAAAATTTTTAAAACATAGTATATTAAAAATGTATGATTTGTATGTATTGAACATACAACTTCTGGTAGAAGTACAAAAACTAGCAGCTAAAAAAATTGCGCTTTCAAAAAAGAAGATCCTCGCGACTAAAGAAGATTTAAACCCAAACAATAAATTATTAAATAATAAAGTAATTAATACTTTCGCAGAGAGTATTAGTGTAGAAAGTTATGTTGATTTAAATGGTTTGAACAATTGGACTGAAAACGAAGAGTATGTTAGAATTATTTATGATGAATTACTAAAAAGTGACATCTATAAAAAATATTTAGATACTCAAGATAATTCTTATAAAGTTGATAAAGCTTTTGTGTTAGATTTCTTTAAAGAAATTATTGCTCCAAATGATAAACTGGGAGATTTTTTCGAAGACACAATGATTTCGTGGGTTGATGATATTCCTTTTGTAAATACATGGGTTGTAAAAACATTAAGCAAGCAGAAAGAGGATAAAGCATTTGTTTTAAGTAGTCTATATAAAGACAATGATGATGAAGAGTTTGTATCTAAAATGTTTAGAAAGACTGTTTTAAATCATAAAGACTACGAACTAGATATTGAAGAAAAAACTCCAAATTGGGAAACGGAAAGAATTGCGGGTATCGATATGATTATACTTAAAATGGCAATTTCAGAATTTTTAAATTTCTCATCAATACCAACTCGGGTGACCATTAACGAATACATTGAGATTTCTAAAGATTATTCTACTGAGAAAAGTAGTTACTTTATAAATGGAGTTCTCGATAAGGTTTCAAAAGAATTTATAGAAAATAAAAGAATTGTAAAAATCGGTAGAGGATTACTCTAATTTATTTATTATTTTTACTCAAAATTAAACAATAATGAAAAAAACAACAATTTTATTAGCATTTGTAATTACTGCATCTTTTTTTACATCATGTAAAAATGGAGAAAAAGCAACAGCAAAAATTAACAAAGAAAACTTACAAAAAGCAGTTTCTAGAGATGTAGAAATAAAGAAAGGGACGGCTTTGATATCTTTAGATAAAAAGGTTTATGATTTTGGCACTGTTAACGAAGGAGATATAGTAGAAACTAGTTTTTTTGTTACTAATTCTGGTAAGACAGATTTAGTAATTACAAGAGCTAAAGGATCTTGTGGTTGTACGGTTCCTACTTGGCCTAAAGAGCCAATTAAACCAGGTAAAACAGGTGAGATAAAGGTAAAGTTTAATACAAATGGGAAGCCAAATAGACAGCAAAAAACAGTTACTTTAACTACAAACACAGAGTCTGGTAGAGAGGTATTAACAATTAAAGGCTCCGTAACACCAAAAGCAAAAAAATAATTATGTACACTGTAATTTTTTTACAAGAAGGAGTAGGATCTTTAGCAAATATGTTACCTTTTTTAGCTATTATTGTCGTGTTTTATTTCTTTATGATAAGACCACAAATGAGTCGACAAAAAAAGGAAAAAGCATTTCAATCTGAAATAAAAAAAGGAACAAAAGTTGTTACTTCCAGCGGAATTCATGGTAAAATAGCAGAAATTAATGCTGCTGATAACACAATTACGCTTGAAACAGGAGCAGGAAAAATTAAGTTTGAAAATTCTGCAATTTCTATGGAGTTGAGTAAAAAATATTCAGCACAAGCAAAAAAATAAAAATTTAGACTTTAAAATATGAGGTGAGCATTGTCTTTTAAGATAGTGCTCACTTTTTTGTTCACGAGCTTTTGTGTAGATTGCATAAAAATCTTTCACCACATTGAGAAATAATAAAAAAATATCAAAAAGTTTTATGAGTTTTCTGATAGCATCGGTTTTAATATGGATGCTAATTACTTTATCGAAAGAATATAACGCTACTTTACGTTTTCCAATAAAGTATTCTGATTTTCCTCAAGATAAATTATTACAAAAAGAACCTTTAACAGAAATAGATGTTATCGTAAAATCTTCTGGTTTTAATATTTTAAAATCAAGGTTGTCTGATAAAAACTTAGTTTTCAATGCTAAAAGTTTAAATAAAAAATCTTCTAGTCAGTATTATTTTTTAACGAGAAATCAATTTAAATCAGTTCAAAAACAATTACCGTCAGGTGTTCAATTGCAAGAAATTTCATTAGATACAATCTTTTTAGATCTAGGAAGTTTGATCTCTAAAAAAGTTCCTTTAAACCCAAATTTAGAAATTAACTATCATATTGGTTATGATATTTTAGAATCAGTTTCTATGGAGCCAGACAGTATTTTAATCTCTGGACCGAAAGGTCAAATTGAAAATATAAAAATAATTAATTTAGAGTTATTAAAGTTAGAAGATGTAAAGTCTGATTTTTCTGAAAATGTTAAAATTATACTTCCAGAAAACACAGGTAATATAAAATTGAATTCAAAATTTACTAAGATTAGTGGAGAAGTAGAAAAGTTTACTGAGGGCACTTTTAAAATATCTTTTAAAGTACTTAA
>JAQXAP010000180.1 GCA_029252865.1 Polaribacter sp. | reverse complement strand
GCTTTAAAAGGCGCTAAAACCGCAGGTAATTTTAAAACAGTTCTTGATGTACCATTTCCTAAATCTTCTTCTTGCAAAGAATTAGAAAAAATCGCTAAAAACATTCTATCTAAACCAATGGATGTTTCAACAACATAAGGTGTATAACTTTTATTATCTTCGTTATCGAAATACTGTAATTTCTTCCCAGAAAATTCCTCATGTGCTTTTAAATCAAAATCTGTACGAGAATGAATTCCTTCTAATTCTTTAAATCCGAAAGGAAATTTAAACTCAATATCCGCGGCTGCATCCGCATAATGAGCTAATTTATCGTGGTCATGAAAACGATAATTCTCTGCACCCATACCCAATGATAAATGCCATTTTAAACGAGTTTGCTTCCACTCATCATACCATTCTTTTTGAGTTCCTGGTTTTACGAAAAATTGCATTTCCATTTGCTCAAATTCACGCATTCTAAAAATAAACTGTCTTGCAACAATTTCATTTCTAAAAGCTTTACCTGTTTGTGCAATTCCGAAAGGAATTTTCATCCTACCTGTTTTTTGCACGTTTAAGAAATTTACAAAAATTCCCTGAGCAGTTTCTGGGCGTAAATATAAATCCATTGCAGTTTCTGCCGAAGCACCTAATTTAGTACCAAACATTAGATTAAACTGTTTTACATCTGTCCAGTTTTTAGAACCTGTTGCAGGATCTGCAATTTCTAATTCTTCAATTAACAACTTAACATCGGCTAAATCCTCACTCTCTAAAGATTTACCCATTCTTGCCAATATTGAATTTATTTTTTCTTTATAACCAACAACTCTTCCATTGGTTGCAATAAATTCTTCTTTATTAAAAGCATCACCAAAACGTTTTTCAGCTTTTGCAACTTCTTTATTTATTTTTCCCTCTATTTTAGCGCAGTAGTCTTCAATTAAGACGTCTGCTCTGTAACGTTTTTTAGAATCTTTATTATCGATTAAAGGATCATTAAAAGCATCTACATGACCAGATGCTTTCCAAGTCGTTGGGTGCATTAAAATTGAAGCATCTATACCTACAATGTTTTCATGCATTTGCACCATTGCTTTCCACCAATAATCTCTTATATTTTTCTTGAGTTCAACGCCATTTTGAGCATAATCGTAAACCGCACTTAAACCGTCATAAATTTCAGAAGATTGAAATACATAACCATATTCTTTAGCGTGCGATAAAACTTTTTTAAACCTATCTTCTTGTTTTGCCATAATGAGGGCAAAGATACACGTTTACATAAATTTTTCAAGAAAAACCTTTTAAGTTTTTTAACACACAGCCTCAACTATTTAATATTGATATTTTTACTTATCTTTAAATTGAATTGCGAAGAAAATTATGGGATTTTTAAAAGATTTTTTGGGGATATTTTATCCTGACCTATGTGCTAATTGTGAAAATCAATTAGAGAAAAATGAAAATACTATATGCACTTTTTGCAGGCATGATTTACCTTTAACTAACTTCACAAACTATTCTAAAAACAAAATAGCCGAAACTTTTTACGGTAGAATAATTATTCACAAGGCAAATACATTGCTTTTTTATAGAAAAGAAGGAATTACGAAAAAGCTAATTCACGAACTTAAATACAAAGGAAATGAAGAAATAGGCTCCTTTTTTGGCAATTGGTTGGGCGAAATTTTAAAACAAAACAATGAATTTTCTGATATTAACCTAATAGTTCCAGTTCCTTTACATCCAAAAAAACTAAAACAACGAGGTTATAATCAAGTGTCAAAATTTGGGGAAAAATTAAGTTATCACTTAAACAAACCGTTTTTAGAAAACGTTTTACTGAGAACCTCAACATCAAAAACTCAAACATTTAAAGCTCGTTTTGAAAGGTTTAATAATAATGACACCAAATTTCAATCAAATAACACATCTAGATTTAAAAATAAGCATATTTTGTTAATTGATGATGTAATTACTACTGGTGCAACTATAGAATCTTGTGCTAAAGAATTGCAAAAAACTGAAGGCGTAAAAATTAGTATTTTAACTATGGCTTATACAGAGTAAAATTTATGATTTTTAAATGAAAAATATATTGTTAATTTGTATAAAATTTACTTTTGTGAAACCTTTTTTTAGATTTATTTTTTTCAGCTTTTCAATTATTACTCTAGTAAACTGTGCAAGAACAGGAAGACCAGAAGGTGGCCCAAAAGATGAAGATGCACCTTTGTTTGTGACCTCTAACCCTCCTTATGAAACTATTAATTTTGATGAAAAAGAAATAGAATTAGAGTTTAATGAATTTGTAAAACTGAGAGACTTAAATAAGCAACTTTTTGTTTCCCCTCCGTTAAAAAACCCTTTATTAGTTACACCTCAAGGAACTGCTAGCAAAACCTTAACTTTAAAAATTCTTGATACATTACATAAAAATACCACTTATATTATAAATTTTGGCAATGCTATTGAGGATAATAATGAAAGTAATAAACTAGAAAGTTTTAAATATGTTTTCTCTACAGGAGGCTTTATAGATTCACTTACAACTTCGGGCGAAATCAAAGACTCATACCAAGACATTAGACCTAAAAACACAAATGTGTTGTTGTACAAAATAGATACTTCTTTTACTGATTCTATAATCTTTAACAGAAAACCTAATTACATTACAAACACCTTAGATACCTCCTCTTATAATTTATCAAATTTAAAGGAAGGAAAGTATTTAATGATTGCTTTAAAAGAATCTACAAATGATTATATTTTTAATCCAAAACAAGATCAAATAGGCTTTGCTTCAGATACAATAGTATTACCTCGAGATAGTATTGTTAAAAAACCTCTTTTACTTTTTAAAGAAACACAACCTTACAAATTTAAACGTGGTAAAGAAATTACAAAAGGTAAAATTGCTTTTGGTTATGAAGGAGAAGTAAAAGACTTGCAAGTTAAAATCATCTCTAACACACCTAAAGATTTTAAAAGTATATCAAAATTTGAGATAGATAAAGACACACTTAATTATTGGTTTACGCCTATTGAAGCAGATTCGTTAAACTTTATAGTTACCAACCAAAAATTCATAGATACAATTACAGTGAAACTTCGCAAGAAAAAGATAGATTCACTTCTTTTAAATTCATCAGTAGGAAGAACATTTCATTTTAGAGACACCTTGTTTATCGAAGGAAACAACCCACTTGTAAAAATTGATACAAATAAAATTACCTTAACAGATAAGGATACATTAGCTGTTTCATTTTCTAGTTTTATTTCTAAAACAGAAAATAAAATTGCTTTAATTTTTAATAAAAAACCTCAACAAACTTATTCATTAAAAATAATGCCCTCTGCTATTTTTGATATTTTTGAGCAAAAAAATGATACTTTAAAATTCAATTTCATTACAACTGAAATTGAAAATTATGGAAGAATTACAATGAATATTGACAACCAATCTTCTCAAAATTTAATTATTGAACTTTTAGAAGGAAAAAACAAAGATAAACTTGTTGAAAGGCGATTTATATCCAACTCTGAAGAAATTCAATTTAATCTTTTGGAACCTA